>DEVX01000087.1 GCA_002363515.1 Candidatus Saccharibacteria bacterium UBA3225
CGCCGACGTGATTATATGAAGAAGTCCGCACGTATCCTTGATTATAAGGCGGATCTAATCAAGCGCGTGGAATATCACTTAGATGGCAGGTTGGCGACGGTTTTAATTCCGTTCGAAGATATTCAAAAGTATTCCGACGAATATAATCCTAACGTATTGATATTAGAGGAATTACGTCTTGTCGAGGGGATTGAAGTCGCCGTAGCTATCAAGACCTATCCCGACGGAAAACTCACAGGAAAAATACGTAGCTCAAAACCGATTGCCGACCAACTAGCTGGATTCTTTGGCGGTGGCGGCCACCCCTACGCGGCTGGCTTCCGTATCTATGAGGAATATGCCAGCACGCTGCCAGAACTAATTGGCGCTACAATGAAATTGCTCGACGAACTTCCGCAAGACAATTCGTAAATACTTATGCTAAAATAAAAGTATGCACATGCACGGGTTGGGCGTAGATATTCGCAACATAGAAAAAAGAATTCGTTTTTGCAATTATCTGTCGGTTGCTCAAATCTTTTTGCAGGACAACTTCTTATTAAATCGCGCATTAAGTTTCTCTGATATAAAACCGCGTTTATTGGGTCATTGGGGGACTTGTCCAGGCATTAATATCGCCTACGCTAATCTAAAAGCACGCTTTCCGCGGATGCAATTCATCTTGGGGCCAGGGCATGGCTTCCCGGCATTGCAAGCTAACCTCTTTTATGATGGTGACTTAGTTGAGTATTATCCAGAAGCGACATTAAATCTTCACGGGATTGAATATATTTGTAAACGCTTCTCTTGGCCCTATGGATTTCCGAGTCATGCCAGCCCAATGACGCCGGGCGTTATTGCCGAGGGTGGCGAACTTGGTTACTCGCTGGCTACTGCCTATGGCGCTGCGCTCGGGCGCCCCGAAAAATTCATTGCCGTCCTAATTGGCGACGGCGAGCTTGAAACCGCTACGGCACTTGGTAGCTTAAATCTCAATAAGCTACTCGCCTCGAAGCGACATGGCCATGTCTTGCCAATTTTGCACCTAAATGGCTACAAGATTTCCGCACCGACAATTTATGCGCGCAGTAGCGAAAGAGAGCTATTAAGTCTCTTCCGAGGCTTCGGCTATGACCCAGTTATTATCGATGGCACGAATACAGAGGAGTTTCAAATGATCTTGTCTGATTTGAAACCGAATACTTTTATCATCTTGGAAACACCAAAAGGCTATACTGGGCCAAAAGAGCTCGATGGTAAAAAACTAGAAGGCAATTGCGCTTCGCATCAAGTTCCTCTGCCGCTCGCAAAAACGGATCGCGCGCAACTTCAGATGTTGCAGAGCTGGCTCGAGTCTTATAATTTTAAGGAGTTGTACGATGAATTTACCACAGAGCGTTAAAGAGCCAGGGGCGGAAAAATACTCTATTGCAAAAGTCTTTGGCGAATGCCTTCGTGCCGAGATAGAGAAGCATGATGATTTCTACTTTTTCTCGCCAGATGAAACCACGTCAAACCGGCTTAGCGAAGTTTATGAAGCTACCGATCGTGCTTGGGTGCGTTCAATTGAGCCGTGGGATGTCCATCTCTCTCAGAGCGGTCGAGCTATCGAGATGTTATCCGAGAATGTGCTATTTGCTACGTTGGCGGGCCACATTCTTAGTGGTGGTCGTGGCTGTATGACTTCATATGAAGCGTTCCTCCCGATAATTTCCTCTCAATTAGACCAGCATCTAAAATTCCTCAAGCAGGCCAAAGAGGCCTCTTGGCGTCCGCGCTACCACGCATTAAATATTCTTTCGACTTCATGCTGGCAACGCCAGGATCATAACGGCTACACGCATCAGAACCCGGCTCTCATCTCTAGCTTATTAAGCAAGCCAAGTAATGAAGTAAATTGCTTGTTTCCAATTGACGACGTTGCGGCGGCGGCAGCTTGGGAGTTCATGGTGCGTACGAAAGATGTTGTAAATCTTACAACATTTAACAAGATAGAAGAGCCGCGCTGGATTGATATTAATCACGCTCGTTTTCAGCTTACGAATGGCGGCGCATCGGTCTTTCAGTTTGCTTCTGATAATAACCCAGACATTATCGTTTGCGGCATTGGTGACATTCCGACGGCCGAAGCCCTCGAGGGTATAAAGCTTGCCAAAAAAGACGCTCCTGATTTACGCATCCGCTTTGTAGGGGTAGCGGCTTTATCTTATGGTGCGATTGGTACTACCGAAAACAAACTCAAACCAAATGACTTTAATGATTATTTCACGCCAGATAAACCAATCGTCGTAAACTTTCACGGCTATCCAGAAACTGCTTTTGGTATATTCTCGCATTATGCTAGCCCGTATCGTCTCGATATTCATGGCTACGAAGATCAAGGTTCAACCACCTCCCCTCTGGATGAATTAGCGCGCAATCGTTGCTCGCGTTATGATATTGCCGCAAGTATTCTCGAGCGCTCTGGGCGTTATGGCTTTATGCGCAAATATCAGGACATTGTGCTTGATAATGCTCGATATGCTAGCCAGTTTGGCGTCGACGAATAGGACGGGTCATTATTCTATCTATAACAACCGAGATAGAATGATATAATGTCCCTATGAGTAAACTGATTCTTATTACTAATCCGGGTAGCGCCAGCCGCAAGTACGCCCTTTATGATGGCGAAGAACTCATGGCGCAGTTTCATTTCGAATTTGAAGGCAAAAAGGTTGTCTGCACAATTAAGGATGTAGATGATGGTAAGAAAAAGATTAAACCAGATATCGACAATCTAAACGACGCCATTACGATTTTGCCAAAAATTCTTAGCGACGAGCAGTATGTTACTGGCCAGCACAAATTGGCTGCAGTCGTTGTGCGCATTGCCGCTCCGGGCGATTATTTTACGGAAGACCGCGTGGTTGATGCGGAGTTTATGAAGCAACTCAAAGAAGCTAAAAAACGCAACCCAGTTCATGTGCCAACTACCGCAAACGAAATTCGCGGAATCCGTGAGTGTTTCAAAGGCGTGAAAATCATCGCAGTTTCCGATTCAGCTTTCCACTGGGATAAGCCAGATACTTACAAATACTACAGCTTTGACACCGAGCTAGCAGATAAGTATGAAATTAAGCGCTATGGCTATCATGGCCTCAGTTATGCCTTTATCTCTCGCTACATGAAAGATCAGGGCATTCTTCCTGAGAAGCTTGTTGTTTCACACTTAGGTTCCGGTTCTAGTGTTTCAGCCATTCTTAATGGTAAGGCAATGGACAACTCTATGGGATATACGCCACTAGAAGGTCTAGCCATGAGTACGCGCGTTGGTACGATTGATGCAGCTGCAGCGCTTAGCCTAAAGAAGGCATTGAAAATCACTTCCGACGAAGAATTCTTACTATATCTCAACAAAAAATGTGGATTACTAGGCTTATCTGGCATTTCTGACGATATGCGTGAGGTCATCCAAGCTCGTGACGAAGGCGATTTGCGTGCTAGTCTTGCGCATTCCATATTTGTATATCGAATTCAAAGCTATATTGGCCAAATGGCTGCCACACTTGGCGGTATTGACGCATTAGTCTTTGCTGGTACTATCGGCGAACGCTCAGATGAAATTCGTCGTTTTGTTACGCAGAAGTTGGGATATCTCGGTTTTCGCCTAGACGAAGACAAGAATCTAGCGCCAGAGTTTACTGGTCGTCATGCGCTAATATCTGCCGCTGATTCTAAGCCTATTTATATTATTTTTACGGACGAAACTGCTCAAATGATATATCGAGCGCAAAAGTTCTTAAACGAAGAAGCTGAATAAGATATCGTTTCAATGAGAGCCTCAAAAGAGGCTCTTTTTTGTTACACTAGATATATGGAGAGATTTATTAATTATTTTGTCCCATCGCACTATGATTTGGACCTACATATAAATGCTGAAAAAACTATCATTACCGCTACTGCCACCATCTATGGTGATGCAATAGCTGACAGTATTAAGCTGCATGCTGTAAATCTCGAAATAAAAAGCGTTACGGTCGATAGTGTATCAATCGAAGATTACCTATATCTAGACGACACGCTACATATTCATAATATTGCACCAGGCAACCACGAAATAATTATCAAATATACTGCGCCAATCACCGCAAATATGGAGGGCGTATATTTATCGACCTATGAGGCGGACGGCAAAACCGAGAAAATTGTTGCAACGCAATTTGAATCTCATTATGCTCGACAGTGTTTTCCATGCATCGACGAACCTGCAGCTAAGGCAACCTTTTCTCTAAGGATCTCATCCGACGACAAAACTGACATTATTCTTTCAAATATGCCAATCGAGCAACAGAGCATCGATGGCAATCAGAAAGTTGTCGAATTTGCTGAAACCCCAAAAATGTCTACTTATTTAGTAGCTTTTGCGCTCGGTCATTTTTGCAGCTATGAAACTACGTCTCAACACGGCGTGAAAATAACTACCTATGCCGGCATCCACCAACAAGTGACCGATCTAGAATATGCGGGGAAGTTTGCCGCCGATGTATTGGACTTTTACGATGATTGCTTCGGCACGCCATTCCCGTTGCCAAAGATGGATTTGCTAGCATTGCCAGATTTTGAATCGGGAGCGATGGAGAACTGGGGATTAGTTACCTTCCGAGAAATATGTCTACTTTGCAACGATGATTCCTCGCAGGACGTTAAACAATATGTCGCAATCGTGATTGCGCATGAGTTATCGCATATGTGGTTTGGCGACTTGGTTACGATGGAATGGTGGGATGATTTGTGGCTAAATGAATCATTTGCAAACATGATGGAAGTCTACTCTACGGATAAAATTAGGCCTGAGTTACGCGCGTGGGAAGACTTTTATTTGACTGCCGTACAGCAATCATTGCAGCGCGATAGTCTACCGGGCGTCCAACCAGTAAAAGTCGAAGTTAATAACGTTGAGGATATTTCGAATTTATTTGACAGTGCAATTGTTTACGGGAAAGGCTCACATCTGCTATTGATGTTGATGCGCGCAATGGGTGAGAGCAACTTTTTTGCTGGTCTGAAGGATTATTTTGCCATACATAAATATGAAAATACGACCGCGGATGATTTATGGGACGCTTTAACGCCACATGCCGACTTTGACGTGCGTGAATTCATGACGCCTTGGCTAACTCAGTCTGGTTTCCCGGTCATAAATGGCGATATTCAGAGTCGCTTCCTAATTACTGGCGAGACCGATGAAACTCAATATCCAATCATGAATCAGTCCGACGATTTGTCTGGCCATTACATTATTAAGTTGAGCGACGAAGAGCTTGATGAGAAGTTGCGCCACGTTTCTGATCTGTCGCAAGAGCAGAAATTACGATTATTAATCGATCGTCGACTACTAGCAAAAACCGATTATGTAGAAAGCGTGTCGCTACTGCCCTTAATTCGCGCATTTTCAGAAGAGACGGATTCTTGTTTGTGGGATCTAATATCCGCAATCGTTTCGGACCTAAAGGTGTTCTTTGATCCAAAAACTGAAGAAAAGCGTAGATTTAAGCGTTTTGTGCGCGATTTGGCCTTTTCAAATTACCAACGCCTAGGCGTCGCATCGCGTCCGGAAGACGATTATGATGATACTGAACTTCGCGCTACTATCATGTGGATGCTGCTTTATGCAGAAGATGAGGAATATCTAAATGCAGTTCAAGATACTTACGCCAACGTAGAAATAGACAAAGTTGACGCGAATTTACGTTGGGTCGTTGGGGCGACACTAGTTAGGCGCAATCATAAACTATGTAATCAATATTTCGAATTATATAAACAAACTTCAGATGCTGTCCTCAAGCATGATTTAGTCGATGCTATTACGACAACTAAAGACCGCAAGACGGCTCTCGGTCTATTCGAGCATCTTAGCGATGGGACCATCCGCACGCAGGATCGTCTCTCGTTCTTCCTTCGCCTAATGCGTAATTATGTCGTAAAGAATGATGCGCTTGAATGGATGTATCAAAACTGGGATTGGATTTACGAGGAAGAGGGAGATAAAACGATTCCAGAATATCCGCGCTATTCGGCGACCTATATTCGCAAGAAAGAGGAAGCGGAGAAATTTAAGAAGTTCTTCGATGCGCATGTGAACGAAAAGATATTAAATCGTGACATTTTGGTTGCATATTCAGAAATCGACGCACGCTTAGCGCTGATCGCGGCTGACCAGGCGGCAGTCTTTGAGTACTTAAAGAGTTACTCGGCAGGGAAGTAATAATAATGGTCCTAGTTATTATTAGTGAGCTGACCGTATCGGACATTGAGAAATCAATAAAATTCTATACGACCTATTTTGGCTTTAAGGTGAAGCTTGCTGAAGGTGAGCCACTTTCTTGGGTGCAACTAGATGGAGATGGGGCTATCCTGATGCTTCAGGATTATGATGAGGCTAAAAAAGAAATAAGTAGCATACCTAAAAAGACGAGCAGCAGTAACCTGATTAGATTTGAATTTGATAACGCTAGGATTGTAGAAGATATCTACGCATCATTGAAACGTGATGGCGCAGATATATTTATAGACTTCACGAAAACGGACTACGGGAAGATAGAACTTGGAGTCTATGACTTAGATAGAAATATGATTATAGTTTCAGCACCGGACAAATAGCCAAATTAGCCCCAGAATATGGCTAAAAGTAGCCAAAACAACCTCTGTTTTGCTAAAAAACAAAAAATCTTCAAAAAAACCCTTGCATTAGCCGAAAATATGCGCTAATATAAGGACAGTTTTTGTTCAAGTTCGTTTCTGAACCTCTGAAATTAGTCTGATAAATTGCGAGGAAAATTACACTATATTTCTTTGCGCCGAATTTATCTTTTAACAATTTGAACATGACAACGAAAGAAATTTTATTGACGGCCTAGTATTTGAAGATCAATTACTAGTTAAGTCAATGCATAAAAAGGTACATAAGGGCACTGATAGTGGATGCCTTGACATTTGCAACCGATGAAGGACGTAGAACTCTGCGATAAGCTTCGGGTAGCTGAGAACAAGCTTTGATCCGGAGATTTCCGAATGGGGAAACCCACTAGTGGTAATGCACTAGTATCATGTAATGAATATATAGTTACATAGATAGCAACCCAGTGAACTGAAACATCTTAGTAACTGGAGGAAAAGAAAGAAAAATCGATTCTCTAAGTAGTGGCGAGCGAAAGGGGAATAGCCCAAACCAATCTAAGGATTGGGGTTGTAGGACCTTACACATGAAGTCAAAAATTTGTAATATAGTTAAATCAGATGGGAAGCTGAACCAAAGAAGGTGATAGTCCTGTAAACGAAATATACTAATCTCTCTGAAGTATCCTGAGTAGGGCGGGACACGTGTAATCCTGTCTGAATCCACGGGGACCATCCCGTAAGGCTAAATACTCTCTAGTGACCGATAGTGAACAAGTACCGTGAGGGAAAGGTGAAAA
>DEVX01000043.1 GCA_002363515.1 Candidatus Saccharibacteria bacterium UBA3225
GGCATAATTACTTACCCTCCTTCTTTGCGCCGTATTTAGAACGACCCTGCTTGCGACCCTGGACGCCTTGAAGATCCAAAGTACCGCGAACGATATGATAGCGAACACCTGGAAGATCTGGCACACGACCACCGCGTACGAGCACAACTGCGTGCTCCTGGAGGTTATGGCCTTCGCCACCGATGTATGCCCAGACTTCCTGACCATTAGTCAAGCGAACACGAGCAACTTTGCGTAAAGCGGAGTTTGGTTTCTTTGGGGTTTTAGTTGTTACCTTAACGCAAACGCCACGCTTAAGTGGGGCAGCCTGCTTGTAGTAACGAGTTTTAAGCGTATTCACGATTGAGCCCAAAGCTGGAGCAGAACTCTTCTTTGCGGCTTTTTTGCGTGGCTTACGCACTAATTGATTGATTGTAGGCACAAAAAATCCTTTTCTCTTGATTAATTTTATTGCTGTAATAGAACTCCGTTGTCCAGCATTAACAAACAGAGCTCACGAAACTCTTGTGGGGATTATAGCAGATTTTTCATAAAAAGACAATAAAAAAGAGGAGATCAAATCTCCTCTGCATGCTCTTTAAGAAAACTGAGCTGAATCTTCAACATCTTTAGAATCCACCGATTACTCTCCTTTTCGGGATTGAAAATCCGAATCAACCATTCCGTCTTAGCAATTGGACTCATCCCAGAGAGGTGCGCACGATCTTTTTCGTAGTGGTCTACTACGCGCCGCATATCTCTTTTGTCGGGCAGCATGTCGCGTGTAATTCTCTTGCCCAACTTGCAGTCGAGTTCGTAATGTAACTGCGCATGCATCTCTGCGTTTATTCTAATAATAGATTTTCCGCGAGCTTTACGAGCATTTTTCCCAACTGCGCACCATGCGTATCTCGGATAAAACAAATGATGTCGATTTCTTTTGCGCTGTCTTCTTTTAGATGTGCGATCTTCGGCCACCCGCTACCACCCCCCTTCAAGTCTCGAAGATTAGTTTCAGTTTAACCTATACTTTTCAATTTAAAAAGCCCCGCATTTGCGGGGCTGGTTGCTTACGACATCGTATTCAGTTCGATGCCATGCGTAAGAGCAATATGATCATTGATGCCTCGAATATCGATTGATAACTTATAGAGCATCATATGGTATTGCTTGTAGGCATCCAACGTTAATGCGTCGTAGAATCTCGGGAGGAGATGCCGATGTGTCTCGAGAACATTCTTCCGGATATTATTCTCGGGCAGATCCTCTACCGTTAGCAGATTATGGTATCGATCAAACCCTTTCGATATCAGCGCCTTGGGGCTTGCTATTAATTCTGCGTAATGGATTCCTTTTTGGTGGATTTTTTTGCGTCTACGCTCATTTTCATCGTCGCCCTCGTCATAATGATAGTCGAAGGTTAAATATCCGACTATCTCCTTAGTCTCGTCGCTAAAAGGCAGTTCGTCAGGCGACACGCCACAATCCTCACAAACATCGTGAAGAAGATTGGCGCAAATCCAGTTTTCATCGTTGGCAAAGGAACAAATCCCGTACCATGCAACGAAATATGGATGGATAATGAACGGCTGACCGTTCATTCTCTTCTGCCCGGCGTGTTTTTCCGCGGCATACCTTACCGCCCTTATAGCATCATTGAATCCGCAAGACTTGCAATAACTCACAAGCAGCTCTTCGAGCTTAGCCTCGCTATATCCGTACTGGTACATTGTCCCCCTCCTTTCTTAAGGTGCGATTCGGCCGCTCGTTAACGGAGTGGCCTAGTTGAATAGGAATATTTTATTATACACCTTTTGCTAAGAAATGTCAAGAGCCTGTAATACACTTTGACGCACTAGTTCAGCAAAACGCAGTTCGCCAGATTTGACTGGATGTAGCATATCTTGCAATAAATAGCGACTAGGATTGTCGGCATTCTCGCTATACCAATCCATGAGATATACGTTTTCATGTTCGGCGACAAAGCTCTTGATATTATCGTTCCAGCGCGCCATATCGTCGGGTCTATGCCCGCGGTATATTGTCATTAGGACAATTTTATGACCCTCGCCTACGTAATCGTGAAAAGCCTTGAGTTCTTCTGTAGTCACTCCTTCATTTGAGCCAAGCAAAAACACTATTACCTCACGTAGAGCATGCTTTTTAATGCGCACCATACCGCTCTCGCCAGCCCAATCACTATAATTTGCGAACTGTATACCGCCCACCGCTTCGAGATCAACGCCAGGGAGCGCATCTCTTAGTTCTTCTTGAGACATATAGGAGATCGAATCGCCTATTAGCGTAACATACTTTCCAACCTGCTCGACATTGTAAATAGTTTGATATTCTGTCATTTTAACGAATGCATTCACGGATAAACCAAATGATAGCGCCAAGTAAATGCTGATTAAAAATACCGCAATCATCGGAACTATAGTTCTCCTAGATGCGATATTGTTGGTTTTCCCTGATTCTCTCTTGAAGTCGGCCTGTTCTGTCATGTAATTTATCTTAACATAAATTACCTCTTATGCTCCTCTTTTGCGATATCGCGATTTATTTTTGCGGTTATCTTATTATATTTTTTGCGCCCATCGATTAACCTTCTAGCCAGTATGATAGTGGCTAACGCGGTCGCAATTAGACAGACGGCACCAAAAACCATACCGATGCGAGAAAGGCTAATTGCCGACAGGCTAAATATAAGTGCATTTGACCGTGAAGTAGCGCGCACATATATCGATGCGATCAGCGTAGTAAGAGAAATCTCCAAGATTACGACAGCGGGAATCAAGGCAGTCTTAGCCCAGTATATTTCAAGCGCCGCCTCAATAAAATCGGATTTCGTAGAGGTGTATTTTTTGCGATTTTGCGAATATTTAGTCGCTAAGGTATGTTTTAAATTGCGATAGTCGGTGAAAGTTTTCATATCATGCAGCAATAAATCTCGGAATATGATTACATCTTTGTAGCGTTTGCTGTCTATATCCATGACGTGGATATAGAAAGAGCGGTTGTTCTTGTCCCCCTTGCGAATCAATATTTCCTCATTAGTAAAGTCGTTTTTTATTGAATATTCTGGATCGGAAGTGAACTTATGAGAGACAAAGCTAAAATCGTCCAGATCTTTAACCGCAACCACAATGTCAATAATAGGTTTCGCCTCGATGTTATCAATCGCCGTCGAACCAATATGCGATATTCGAATTGCATAATCGCCGAAGTAATCCCAAAGTTCGTCAAGCTCCTGCGCGAACATTTGTCGCCAACGCGGGTTATGTTTCTCTAATCTTACTTCACCTTCCTTCGCTCTCATATTTTTATATTAACATAATCACATACGACGACTAAACCAAGTCTGAATTTAGATAATAATAGTATTCTAGCTGCTCGCGCGAGTAGTTCTTGATAATTCCTAGCGCTGGCTTGCCCGGCTCATGACTTGGCAATACCAGCATGCGCGTAATACCGACCTGTTCAACAAAACTAGGATTGTGACTAACCATAATTACGGTACCGTCATAATCGCGGAAGTTTTCGCCGATGATTTTTTGCGTTTCCGGATCAAAATGGTTGGTCGGCTCGTCCAGAATTATAAGATTGGCACGTTTCGTAAGAATCTTACACAATGCAACGCGAGCTTTTTCGCCAGGGCTTAGCACAGACACTCTCTTATATACGTCATCGCCACGGAATAAAAAGTTAGCTAGCATACTACGCATTTCTGTATCGGTGTAATCGTAAGATTTGACGTTATCTAAAATGGTTTCACGCTCGTTTAAGATTTCCAGCTCCTGCGCATAGTATGCAACCGTTGTATTTTGACTGAAGATAATAGAGCCTTCATCGGGTTTAAGTTGGCCAACTATCAGTTTTAGAAGCGTCGATTTACCGATGCCGTTCTCGCCTACAATCAAGAATTTCTCGCCACGCGTAAGCATGAAGGATAATTTTTCGTACAACGGCGGTTTGTCGACATAGTGAAAAGTGAGATTTTGAATCTCGAGAGGTGTCTTCCCGGATTGTTTGCTGGGCGAGACATTAAGGGTCACGCGCTGATATTCTTCCTCACGAAGCTCCAATTCGGCCATTTTGCGACCGAGCATTTTTTCGCGCACATGGCCTTGGCGAATTAGCGCCGTATTACTACGCTTGGCATTCCTGGCGCGCTCGACAAATTCTTGGATTCGTTTAATTTCACGCTCCTGTTCAGTAATGCGTCGGTCTTGCTCGGCTTTTTCCTCTGCATACTGACGCCTAAATGCCGTATAGTTGCCGTTATATGCTTTGGTTTTATGGGCCGTCTTGTTTAGAAATAGTGTTTTATTCGTGACCGTATCGAGAAATTCCACATCATGGCTAATTACCAATATCATGCCACGATAATTTCGCAAATAATTTGCCGCAAATTCTTTCGTCTCGACATCGAGATGGTTCGTGGGCTCATCTAACAATAGGAGTCCAGCGTTCTCAAATAAGACCCGCGCAAAAGCCACCTTGGATTTTTGGCCTCCCGAGAGATCCTTCATCGGCATATCGATGAGGTTTTGTAGATTCATTTTCTCTACGATTTTTAGCAATTCGTAGTCAAAGTTTGCGACATCATAGGAGTCAATCAGATCTTGTAGTTTAATAATACGATCCATAATAGCTTGGCTGTCTGGATACCGAGCTAATTTCTCATATTCGCCATTTAACTGTTCTTGCAGCTCGTCTACCGGTCGACCGGCAGAAATATACTGCCAGACCGTAACGTCATCATGGCTAGAGTTAATGATAATTTCCTGCGGCAGATAGCCCAGACGCATTCCTGGCAGTTCAATATGCCCTTCATCAAGTTTTTCAATTCCTAGAATAACCTTAAAGAGGGTAGATTTTCCGGCGCCATTAACGCCAACAACGCCTACTTTGTCCGTATCCTCAAAATGAAAGTTGCAATCGTCATAGAGAGGCGTAGCGCCAAAATGTAGAGACAAATGTTCCGCTTTCATATCATTGACTTTATTTGACTATATTATATAACAGAATCCACTTATTATCGACAATTCTATGCTTATAATACTCCTTCACGCCCCATGATAAAATTAAATAATGTACGAGGTGTTTCTGACAGCAAAGAGCATTAACGTTGAACAGTGGCGTGCTCTAGTTGATGCTGTAACTAAAATGTGTCGACAAGGCGAAAGATTTGAGTTGCGCTTTGTATTAGAAATGCCCTCTTTACGTATTTTTCTAGTAACGGACCGCCAAATTCCCAACAGTATCGCAAAACTTGAAGGCTTCATGTTTAGACAACGCGAAACGCTAGATAATCCAGAACCGACTTCTTTTAGTTTTCTACCGCTTGCCGTCGAGGAATCCGACAGTCTTATAAATGTCATTGATAAGTTTACTCAAAAAGGCCTAGAACTGATTACGGCTTCGTTTGTCTTCCGCAAAATAGGCTGGAACTATTATACGAAAGTTTACTTTTCCTTAAAACAACACGATTCGGTCAGAATGGCATCGGTGTTCGGCGCTGGCTTAGGGCTGCTTGATCTAGATTTGCGCGATCGTTTTATTATAGAAAGGCCGCCGAAATACCTAAATCTGTCTAAGACATTAAGCCTTGCCGACACTAATCGCATAAATCCTATCATGTCCATTAATACTCATCCGTATCTGCAAGGCGAGCATTATCTAAATCTTAATAACTACGACTTCTACAAACACACTGTAGTTTTTGGTGCTAGCGGGGCCGGTAAGACAAAATTCCTCTCAAATTTTATCTCCGAAATTATCGCTAGCTATGGCGAACGGTACCATATTCTTGCAATCGACCCACACGACTCATTGCGCGAAGAAATTGGCGGTCTGAAGGGTGTAAAAATTTATGATTTTAGCAATAGCCAATCGGGTCTGGATTTATTTTTACATTCCGAACAAAATATTATAAACTCCGTGGATATGTCGGTTTCGCTTATAAAAAGCCTTATCGGCGAAAATTGGAACGACCACCTAGCCAGACTTCTGCGCTCCTGCGTCTACCTCCTAACCGAAAATAGCGAGTTAAGTTTTCAGAATCTTCGCAAGTTACTCACCGACACCTCATACAAGAACGTCTGTTTAAAAACCGCGGGCGACTATTTGCCCGAAAGCTTGCAAGTGTTTTTTGGCCAAGAATACAATGAGCTTAAAACAAAGTATTACGATGTCACTTTTGCGCGCATTATCGCCCTAATCGACGAATTACAATTATCTCCTGCTTTTTATCGAGCCAATGAGCGACGCTTGGATTATGAACTATTCGAAAATCGAGCTACCGTTGTATCATTAAGCGCCGCAAAGATTGGCAACGTTGCTACAAAAACAATCGCTGGGTTAGTCATGAATCAGCTATTTGCTCTGGGGACTAGTCGCAAGTTACATCATCATATTATCCTCATAGTCGACGAAGTTGCTGTAATAGAAAACGCCGTACTAGCCCGATTCTTATCCGAGGCGCGCAAATACAACATAACCGTCATTCTAGCTGGTCAGTATTATGGGCAAATATCGAGCGATTTACAACTAGCCATCCACGCTAACGTAGCTAACTATTTTTGCTTCAGACTAAATTACACCGATGCCGAACTTATGTCGAAGTATCTAAACATGGAGCTCCACGGCGAATCGCAACCTGATTACTTGACGGTTGGGCGCGAAACCTTTTCGGCTACAAAAGCAGAAGAAATCAAGACGATTATCACTTTGTCAGATCAACAGATTATTGCAAGAGTCTCCAGAAATGGCATCGTATTACCCGCCATTAGTGGCAAAAGCATCAACTATGCCGCACGGCCAGACATGAAAGCAAGTACCGTATTAATGCGAACGACAAAAGTTCCGAATAATCCGAACAATACTAACGCTAAAGTAATTACTGTTAAAAAGCTCAGCAAGATTAATGTTTTTGATTTAATGCGCGAACAATCTACGAGTCGCAGAAAGGTCAGCTAATGAACGACATGCAGGTGAAGAAACTAATAGATCAAATATTTGTAGGGATTTTCGATAATAAATTCGGCCATGATTTAGATAGTTTTATGAAGAAGTTCGCTTTTGATATCAAGCTCCCTGTAATGGTTTACGATTCAACTACAGGCGAAGAGACCTGGGCAGAAAGCTATAACTCGACGCGTTTCATCACCTTCAATAACGAAGAGGCGCGAGAAGATTGGATGTTGCCAAAACGCAATATTGAGTCGATAGACGACATTATCGAAATCTGGCGCGAAACCAATTTTACCACTACGGAACGGAACTTTAATAGTATCAATACGGCCCAAAGTGATACGATTTACGACAGTGAAAACGTTTGGCGAAGCGCAAATTGTACCAAATGTAAGAATATTGCGTTTTGCGACTCTTGCCATTCCTCCGAATACTTGCTCGCCTCGCAACGTTCGGCATCTTGTTCGTATTGCCTGCGCGCAGATGATTCTACAAATTGCTCGAACTCATACAACATTATTTGCTCAGGCAAAATTTCCAATTCCCTATTCATCCAAGACTCTAACTCACTTCATGAATGCATGTTTTGTTCACATTTGGTGAACAGGCGCTACTGCATAGCAAATATGCAGTTCGAGAAAGAAGAGTATTTTCAGTGGAAAAGGATTGTCGTTGAGTGGATATTGTCGGAATAGCCTAGAAGCGGGTGGGCGATGCGGCAACAAAAAAGCTCAAGGTTGCCACGGATATTGACGATGATATAATTACCTGTGATATGACTTGGTAGACGCACAAGAGTTAATTGCACATTAAAAGGGAGGTATAAAAGATGAAGATTGACTCAATTATCTACTCTGCAACATTCGCGATAATTGTGGCAGCCTTTGTCCTTATCAGGCGGAACTTTGTCGATTTAAGGAATCACGACGAAGGCACTGACGAGATGAAGGAGTTGGCTGGCATCATTCGCGACGGCGCGCAAACATTTCTCAGACGAGAATATCGCGTAATTGTTCCCACGGTCCTCTTATTTACATTAATCTACTCACTATTCATGGAGCGGACGTCCGGGCTTGCGTTAGCATTTGGCGCCATACTCAATATGATTGCTGTAGAAATCGGCATGAGGGGCGGGACCTATGGCAACGTACGCACAACAAATGCCGCCAAAGAAACTAAAGCGCTTAGTCGTTCTATGAGAATAGCACTTTTAGCTGGCAGCATTAGCGGTTACTCGGTTCCGACTTTTTGTCTTTTCGGCTTCGCGGTAATATGGTTGCTGTCTGGTGGCGCACGAACAGATTTAGTGAGTAGTGGATTAATCGGACTCAAGACCTGCAACCCTATCACGATGCGCTTAGGCTGCTATTCACTCGGTTTTTCTGTAATCGGAATGTTTAATCGAGTGGCTGGCGGCAACTACACAAAGGCGGCTGACATTTCAGGAGACCAGCTCGCAAAAAGAGTCCACAACCTTCCGGAAGACGACTCACGTATGCCGACAACCATTTGCGATTTTATTGGCGATTGCGTCAATGACATTGCGGGAAACATCTCCGATCTCGGCGAGAGCTTCGCAGCTACGCCCGTCGCTTGCGTATTGATTGCGATGCAGGCATTCAAGGACAACCCCGAAATGCTGAAGGCCGCATGCTTATTGCCCTTCATATTCTTATCCGGAGGCCTGCTTAGCAGTTTAGTAGGTGTTTCGTCAGTAATATTCGTAAACCGCAAGAAAACCATCATCGACCCCGATGGCTCAAAGAGAGTTGTCTCACGCGAAATTACCGATCCGGGCTTAGAGCTGGACATGGCAACTTACGCATCAGCGGTCCTGGTATTCATAGTTGGGCTGCTTGGTACGTACTTCGTATTCAAGGACGTTGACAACTTAGCCCAGTACGGTTTTACCTATGGCTGGATTTCACCGTGGATTGCATCCATATTAGGAATTTGTAGCTCCGTGCTGGTCGGTAAAATTACCGAATATTACACAAGCATGAAGTATCCGCCGGTGAAGAAGCTGGTCAAAATGGCGTTCGAGGGAGACCCCTTCGTCGTTACTACGGCAGACGCGGTCGGTTATCTTTCTTGCGGAGGACCCATCTTAGTAATTGGCATTTCGATGTTCATATCCTATCGGATTTGCGGCAATTACGGCATTGCGATTGCTGGCTTAGGGATGCTTTCCTTTGTTGGCACTACGGTATCAATTGACGCTTTCGGCCCCATTGCCGATAATGCTGGAGGTATCGCAGAAGCCTGCCACTTGGACCACGAAATCCGTAGCAAGATTACCGATCCACTCGATGCTGTCGGCAATACTACTGCAGCCATCGGGAAAGGGAACGCGATAGGCTCTGCAGCGTACGCAACGGTAGCCCTCATCATGTCTTACATCGGAAGTTACAATAACGAAGGTGCGACTCTGCTGTCGGTGATTGTTAGTATGCTCATCGGCATAATGATTGGTGTTGCACTGGTGATGGTATTCAGTGGCATGCTGTCCAATAATACTATGGATTCGGCAAGCGCTTTAGCTGATGCGACGGAAAAGCAGCTCCGCGAAAACCCTGAAATTATCGAAGGCACAGTTAAGCCCGACTATTCCGCCATCATCGAATTGGCCGCCAATAACGCATTGCGGCACATGTTCGTACCATCGCTCATGGCACTCGTTACGCCGATTATTTTCGGATACACGTTTGGTCCAGATTTCGTGCTGGGAATTCTGGTCGGTAGCACTGGAGCAGCAATCTCGCTCGCGCTCTGGAATGGTAATTCTGGAGGTGCAGCAGATAACGCTAAGAAAGCTATCGAAATAATGAGAGCGGAAGCCATTGAGCCTAGTCAGGAGCTGATTGCGGCTCATAAAGCCTCCGTCACTGGCGACACAGTCGGCGACACCAGAAAAGACGTCGTTGGTGTCGCAATCGACATTTTCATCAAGTCAATGGCAACAGTAGCAAACACGTTCGCTATGTCATTCAAGTCATATCATTTATTCTAAACAGACAGTAACTGTCGATCTTTCAAAAACCATCCACCGGCTAAGCCGGTGGATTT
>DEVX01000078.1:0-802 GCA_002363515.1 Candidatus Saccharibacteria bacterium UBA3225
CTACGTTATTATATCGATAATTCATCCTATGCAAAGAAGCATGAGTTGCCGAACTTAGCAGAAGCGACACGAAAAGAACTCGAGATGACCTACGTAGCCTGAAGAGACTACGCCTGCAACTCCCTCGTAGACAGCTTGATTACTTTTGATGACGCAAAAAATGGCCAAGTGAAGGAGTTGAATTGCGACAAAGACCATTTCTTTTTATTGGCTAGAGTACGCACGAATTGGGAGAATCGAACCATAGAAGAGACGGCGGAGGCGCGGAGATATATAGGCTTCACAATTCTGACCGAGAAAAATCTTTCACACTTCCCTGGGCGCGTCCTCTACGGCTATAGAAGCGGAGTCGATGCGTCCATGATTGCACATATTTACCCCTGTGATTCTAATACGGACTGTTACGAAACCGACCCCTTAAAGCTGACTGATACGCCAGAAATATTACTTGATGCGAAAGACTTGTGTAAAGAAGCGCTACAACTTAAGGCATATAGCCAAGTTACAATTGAAACTAAGGCCACCAAACAGCAAAAAGGAATTAAAAAAGGCACCGCATTGACGCCCGACGCAGTAATTGCGATTGATGAAATATCCCCAGACGATAAGTTGGCTGCCAAAGAAAGGAGATTACCAATAGTGTTAATCCATAAAGGGCAGCAAACAGTCATGAGAGTATTTGATGCGCATGAAAGAGCCGAATTGGCGAACCCTGCTCTGATTTGAACCAATAAAAACCCCGACCAATGGTCGAGGGTATGTTTTTGCATTGATAGGAGAGGTGCCTACCCGACGTCGAACC
>DEVX01000078.1:860-47408 GCA_002363515.1 Candidatus Saccharibacteria bacterium UBA3225
GCGAGCCGATTCACGACCTCGCCGCGAATATTGTCGTCAATGTAGCCATATTCTAGTGCCTCAATGAGCCGACCGATTGTTTTGATTTCCATTCGCGCCAGGGCGTCTTGTGTTGTTCTGGTTAAACACAGCGCATCAACGACGGAATCCTCAAAGACAAACAGCGGCACTATAGCATAAATTTCTTCCGACTCAAGCTTTGCGAGCAAGCCAGAATCCCGAATAGCTTCCAAGGCTCCTTTAGTTTTGTTTGATGCGCTACCGATTGACATAAACAGTTTTGCCGATATTTCCTTGTAAGTATGTGGTCTTATCCCCGGCTCAAGGCCAAAACGCAGATTGAGCACATCGTAGCAATCAGACATGTCCCGTCTTTTGGATGGCTGGTCGCAAAGTGATTTCTTAATAAAATCGGCTATGCGCTTGCGTTGCTCGTCGGTCGGCGACTCGTAGTTTTCATAGCGCCGATTTGCCCTTGCGTAGAGATTGATGCCGAAATCATACACGCATAATAAATCCTGAACGCAAATTGGAATGCCGAGATTGGTGCCGTAACTTGCCGCCTTATACAGACGATTGATAGCAAAAGCATCAGCAGTAAGGTCTTCTCTGATATATCCTGCGGTTGTAAAATATTGAGCCAGATCATTAACTAATCCGTTGGGTATTTTTCGGCCACTGACTTTTTCGTCAAAAACCGCACAACGCACCCTCCAAATCATCTCAGAGACAGTCTTGAACTTTCTTGCAATCTTCGGCATAAGCTCGGTAGGGATACTGTAAGGGTTATCAGTTATAAACCCGTGAAAATTGGCCGCCTTATTAACCATTATTTTCGTCTCTCCTTTCTTTTAAAGTACAACATCTGTTTCTAGCGAACGTTGGCCCATTATAACACTTTTAAGATAGCGCAAAAAGACTCCCGAACAAAAATGTACTGTTTTGAAAATTACAAAAACAGCGGTTTCAACCGTTCATTATTGTGACGCACTAGACACTTGTGTCAACGTATCGATATGATGTTACTTTTTTACCATTTTCGCGAGTAACACATTACGATAATGTTTCGAATCTTTATCGCAAGTAGACAGGACTATAATTTTATCATCTGCAGCATAATTCAAGTCTCGAGACTGCTTGGCGAAGGATCGGATTTCTTTAATAATGTCCGCATTATGGCCATTGCGGTTGCCCTCATGATTATAGATGCCGGAGCGGTCGATATCTACGACAGAAAAGTCTGATATCTCTAAATCATATACGCCATCCTCAGTGTAGAGTTTGCCAGTTTTATGCTGATCGAAATAATCTTTTTGCTCAAAAAGCGAGATGCCGCCAAACATACGTTGCCCATCCATACGGTGACCGTAAATAATCGAGAAATCATCCTTGAAACCATTATTGCGATAGTCTAAAAAGATACCGCCGGCTGTAGCGTATTCGCCACGGTAATTGCGAGTTAAGTATTTAGTATTGTTTTTAGACTGTACGACCGGGTAGTCGATATTAGTGTCGTTTATCTTAACCCAAGCGACTATTTCTGGATTAATCTTTTTAAGCTCAGCCAAATCAACGTCCGTCTCGGCATCTGGCGCCATGCTGGCAATTTCATCATCCATCTTGGCGCTTATATTTACGGCATGAATATCTAGCAAAGCGTAAAAACCAATCAGAAAAATGAGTAGAAATACCGTTGTAGATAAAAGATCTACGGTGCGCTCAATACTGCGACGTATTTTTTCAGACATTTTGTTTTTGCTGTTTGCCATAGCTAAATCGACCTCGTGCGAAAGATACTCACGATCTTTCCTTTAATTTTTTGTTCGAAGATTGCGCCAAAACTGCGCGAATCATCCATCGCTTCGAGGTTCTCATTCAACAGAAAGTAACTTCCGGTAGGGACACGGAATGGAAAAGTGATAGAAGGAGCTTCGCCATCGTCGAGGTTGTATACCACCGAATCAGATATGCGCACGCCATTAACATAAAGGCGCCCAGCTTCATCGATAGTAAGCAAGTCCCCCGAGGAGGCTAATACCGACGATACGTGCATTTCATTATCGCGCTCAAATAACACGACATCGTCTGGGTAAAATGTCTTGTCCGTACGGGAGAATAATACGAGATCGCCGTCCTCTACGCGATTCGACATCGATACTCCTTCTACTCGCCTAAAGCCAATCAGAACTCCGAATAGTAGCCACAGCACAAGTGCCAAAACGATTATCTTGACTGCTAAACGAGTCCAGTTTTTGTTCTTTTTTAGAAAAGCTTTCGCCCTGTCCATGTCCCCAATTTCCGACTAAGCCTGCTGCTCTTCGTTGTCTTGTTTCTTGCGAAGGAAGATAAAGAGACCAAAGGCACCGATAATTAAGAGCATGAGATAGAACCAGAAATTAGTAATAACGCCAGTAAGCGGGCTAGCTTGCTTATTGTTTTCGATATTTGTAACATTGTTTTTACTAAAACAACCTTCACCGTCTTCGTTATTTTCATCGCAAGAAGTATTGCTGACGGCTACTGCGGTTTTCGTTGTGGTGCTCCCATTAGTACTGTCAAATTTTTCAATATATTCATCGCCCGAGTTGGTCTTAGTTATAGTGTATTTTGCACCGGCTGGGAGCTGATATGCGCCGCCATTATAACCAACATGGACAGTATCGCCATGCTTGAGCTTAATTGTTGCCGGAGTGCCAGCAGTGACGCTTGAAGCGCTGCCAGTACAGGCAGAAGTGCCAGTCGCTGGGACAATATCGATTGCAAATGAACCCGCTACGCCATTTTCGGCTGAGATATCAATCGTATATTCAAAGCATTCTTCCTTTTCAGCCATGTTGCCAGTGGTGGTAGCAGTAGCTTCAATGTAGGTATAAGTAGTACCACTCGTCCAGACAGCTTCAGTAACCTTTGAGCTATTGGTGTTGTTTTTAATTGACACGGTAGCTAAATAGACATTATTGTTCGGAACATTATTCGCATCAACCTGATAGCGCACCGAGATTTGAATGTCGTAACTATTCGTGCTATCGACAGGATAGTTTGTGCTATTGCTGGACGCAGTCTCGGTGACAGTGTAAATATAATCACCAACCTTGCTAAAATCGACGCTAGCTAAATCAATTACTGCGGTTTGCGTGGCAGTACCGCTCGTTGGCGTAACGCCATTGAAGGCTATTGTGACACTTGATGGTACTGTTGTAGCTGTGCCCGGTTGAGTGTAGTTACTCTTTGGTGAGATAGTGTAAGTATAGGTGTTTGTGACTGGGTTCGTCACGCCCGTCACGTTTCTCCTGAGCGTGACCTGGTTATTGGTTCCGTCATATGTTGCTGTATTGGCGAAAACGCCAGCCACAGGAAAAATTGTCGAAACAGCTAGAGCGATAGCTGCTACGCCTGCGGCAAATGAAAGTTTTTTCATTTCTCCCTTTCCTTATTATTGTTTTGATAAACTATAACACCCCCCCAATACCCCAACAGCGCCTATCGCCGAGAGTATATAATAAAGTGTTATACTATTGGTATTAACCCCGGTTAAGACCGGGACATCTTGCCAGCTTTGGACATTAAAGCTAGTGCTGGCGATATAATCTTGAGTAGTGTCGAGAAAATAATAATTGTCGGCGCTGGCGCTAGTAAGCCTTGCCGTATTGGTGAGTATTTCAGTATTGTTCGTGATAATGTCGTATTCAACGTATAGCGTAATTGCGCCGCCGGCTGGAATTGTAGAAATAGTTGCTTTTGTTTCATTGGTAGCATTCACTACATAGTCATTATGAGCAATAAACTTTGCACCAATTAACTGTTCCTCAATTTCAACGTTACTGATTGGATAAGCTTCTGGGTTAGAAACGGTAATCAAAAAGTCAACCGTGTCACCAAAGCGATAGGCGTTTTGCGGATTCGCAATTGTTTTGTTAATTATCGGCGCAAAAGTGCCATTGTAACGCTCCCAACTGCCGGCGATGGTAACGTTCTGAGACGGCATCGTAAAGGTTCCGCTTATACTTTGTCCGTTCATTTGCCAGCCCAAGAAGCGATAACCGGTTGCGGTTGGTTCTGGGGCGACCGTTACAGTGTCGCCATCATCATAAGTGGCAGTCGCCGGCAGCAACGAGCTTGCATTTGGCGGCTGAACACTGCCAGTAAATTGGTAAGTAACATTATGGAATTTTGGATGATAAACATAGGTCACCTCGGTGTCTTGATTAATAATACCGGTCGCCTGGCCAATCTTAAGCTCAGACGTATAGTTCGGATCAGATATTGGCGAAGCTGTATAAGTATCGCCTTCATTATGAGTCGTAACCACATCAGCACTGAACGGAGTAGATTCGTCTTCCTGGAGGTGGTGAACGGTAAGGTTATAGGTTGGAATAGTTTTTACGTTCTCGAACGAGACGCCATCGGTCGTGCCTGGGACCAGGTTGCCATAATAAACATCAGAGATACTGCCGCCAAAGATACCACCCGTGTGCCGGATGGACACATTTCCTTCGCTACCAGATATATCAGTCAGAACGCCGCCCAAAAACCAATAATTCATCGAGATATTGGCCGGAAGACCATTTTCATAAGAACCAATCGTTGCGTTATTATTTCCAATCATACTTCTAACGGCGCTAGTTAGTTCTGTTCGTTTAACACCAGTTGGATACGAGTCAAGTGTCCAGACGTAATAGTTATCACCGCTTCTAAATACAATAAAATTAACATCTCCAAGATTATGCGTAGTATTAGTGTTAGTATATGTCGATGTATTCCTGGTCGATTCTAGAATTGTAACCGCCGAAATGCTTGGCGAAAGATTATTTGATGTGATTGAGTAATCTGAAACCGAATCCTCTACGATTGTGTAATTCGCATTGTATGGGACGTTGTCAAAAACCCCAACCCACTTATTGCTATCTGACGGATCGAGATTAGCCGAAGTGAGGGTTAATGTTGACACGGTAGTGTTCCCATTCATCAAGCGTAGCGTAACACTACTTGGACGAGTAGTATCACTCCGATCGGACCAAGATACAGTCACTGGAATATCCATTCCAGTCTGCGCGAAAACCGCATTAACAATAAAACTGGTAGCCAATAAGCTGAGTATGGCTGACGTAATTAATATTGTGAGTATCCTCTTAATGCCAGTTTTCACCTCCATTGTGAAAACCATATAACTCCCAAACAATCCATTCCACTTGTGTTTTTATTGTAGCAGAAATAAAGCTAAAATGACACATTGTTTTTATATAAAGATGGAAAATGCTATCATATATTAAGTTGAGGTGAGCTATGTTGCTGAAATTATTCTTAGTTACATTAGTGGCGATGTTTCCACTTGTTGAATTACGTGGCGCAATACCAATTGCGGCAGGTATGAACTTGCCAGTTTTTCTTTCCCTGCTCGCGGCAATGCTCGGAAATATGATTCCCATGCCATTTATCTTTACTTTTGGGCGTGAGTTATTAGAGAAAGGGGCGAAAGTTAAATATGAGCCTATTCGCAATTTCTGCAAATGGTGCATCAAAAAGGGTAACAATGGTAGCAAAAAACTTTTAGCAAAAACTAAAGATAGCATTTATATTGCCCTACTTCTATTTGTAGGCATCCCACTTCCTGGAACAGGAGCTTGGACTGGCACTCTGGCGGCAACTTTCTTAAACTTAGACTTCAAGAAATCCATGATAGCGGTAGGTTGCGGCACTCTTCTAGCCGGGCTTATTATGCTAGCAATATCATTTGGCGTGTTAGACTTGCTGTTCTGACGATGGCCGGTTATTCCTTTTCAGTATCTATAACAATTGTGATATCATTTAAGATAAATAGTGAGGTAAGAAGGTGAAAGTGACCAATAAGACTCCAAAATTACTGTCTATAGCTGTGCCCTGCTATAACTCGCAGGAATATATGAAAAAGTGTATCCACTCCTTACTCCCCGCCGGCGACGAAATTGAGATTTTAATTATTGATGACGGTTCAAGTGATGATACGCCAAAAATCGCCGATGATTTTATGCATAAATACCCCGGAATAGTTCGGGCAATTCACCAAAAAAATGGCGGACACGGCGCTGCGGTTAATACCGGCATCCGAAAAGCCACTGGGGTCTATTTTAAAGTGGTCGATAGCGACGACTGGGTTAATCCAGATGCTTTAGTGAAGCTGCTTAAGAGTATTAAAGAACTTGAAGAAAATAATACGCCAGTTGATATGATAATTGCGAATTTTATCTACGATAAAGTCGGCGAAAAGCATAAAAAGACTATGCGCTTCAATCGCGTCTTCCCCAAAAACACCATTTTTGGTTGGGACGAGATGGGTCATATGACTCAGACTCAATATATGCTAATGCATAATATCTACTATCGGACACAGCTATTGCGCGACTGTGGGCTCAAGTTGCCTCGACATACTTTTTATGTAGACAATATTTTTGCCTTTCAGCCTTTGTTGTCGGTAGAAAAAATGTATTATGTAGATGTTGACTTATATCACTATTTTATTGGCCGCTCGGACCAGTCCGTAAATGAAGAGATAATGCTCGGAAGAATCGATCAGCAGATTAAGGTAAATAAGATTATGGTCGATATAATAGCAAATCAGGATTTTAGCAACAAGAATTCGCGTCTTCGGAAATATATGATTATATATCTCGATAAGGTAACGACTGCCACGTCGGCACTCCTCTCATTAGATGGCTCAAAAGAGGCCGTCCGAAAGAAGAAGGCTTTTTGGCGTTATGTTAAAAGTCATGATGCGAAATTATTTTACAGGCTGCGCAAGACTCCACTAGGCATGGCCACGAACTTACCAGGAAAAAGCGGGCGCATGATTACTAAAGTAGGATACAAGACAGCCCGCAAAATTGTTGGTTTTAACTAATTATTCTTGAC
Source organism: Candidatus Saccharibacteria bacterium UBA3225 (assembly GCA_002363515.1). Taxonomy (GTDB): domain Bacteria; phylum Patescibacteriota; class Saccharimonadia; order Saccharimonadales; family Saccharimonadaceae; genus UBA2834. The sequence goes on from DEVX01000078.1 coordinate 7,746, forward strand.
TAATGATTTTACCACGGTCGAGATGCAGAATGCGTTGATTTTTGCTACCGCGAAACTTTAGCGTAAGATCACGTTGCGATTGAATAAAAGGCCCATCAATGAGCGCGTCGAGTTCTTCGACGAACTTCCAGGCGACAGAATCGCGCGGTATTTGTTCGTAGACGAGACCAGTAAAAGACCAGACATTCCAGCCAAGTTCTTCTTTGCAGAACTTAGCAATTTCTAGACACGCTTTGGCTTGCAAAAGCGGTTCACCACCGCAAAAAGTAATACCGCTCTGCCCCTTTAGTTTGCGAAGTTCGTCCTTAACTTTTTCGATTTTCACAACTGCACCAACATCTTTTTCGGCCCATGTTTCTGGATTTTGACAGCCGGGGCAATGTTGGCGACATCCTTGTGTCCACAAAACGGCGCGGAGGCCCGGACCGTTCACAATTGAGTCGTGCTCGAGGTCGCCAGAAAGAACGATGCAACCATCTGGCACGTCCATTTGCGGTTCGCAAAGAATATTAGTCTTCTTTTTTGTTACCATAATACTTCCTCATTTAAGCCCAAAATGCCGCGTTTTTGGGCGCGGCAATTGGGGGATTTGCTTTTATTCTTTACCGAGAGCAGCTTTTAATTCAGCTTTTTCGGCTTCGCGTTTTACCTTAGTGGCCTGATCGTATTGCCCCACCGACACGTTATGTTTCACGCGGGCGGCTTCTTCGGCCTTTTTGCCATCATTCCAACGCTCGAGTGAGCCCACTAGGTAACCAGTAATGCGGCGAAGGCGCTCAAAGCCAAACTCGCCATCAGTTTCGCGACGGCCACAACTTGGACATACATCGCCTTCAATGATTCCGGAGAAGCCACATACTGGATCGCGGTCGACTGGGTGGTTTACGGAACCATAGCCAATGCCAGCTTCTTTCATATGGCGAATAACTGCTTCGAAAGCTTCAATATTGTCTGAAGGATCGCCATCCATCTCGATATAGGTAATATGACCAGCATTGCAAAGATTATGATATGGAGCTTCAATATCAATCTTATCGAAAGCTGAGATTGGATAATAGACTGGCACATGGAAGGAATTAGTATAGAATTCACGATCAGTCACGCCTTTAATTTTGCCAAACTCTTTGCGATCCATGCGGGTAAAACGCCCAGCAAGACCTTCGGCCGGGGTAGCAAGAAGCGAGTAATTCAAATGGCGCTTTTTGGTCATTTCGTCACAGAACTCACGCATATGACCCACGATGTCTAGGCCTATTTCCTGAGCTTCGGCGCTTTCGCCGTGATGCTTACCAATCATTGCAACCAATGTTTCGGCTAGCCCTATGAAGCCGATGGATAAAGTACCGTGCTTAATAACGTCGCGAAGCCTATCGTTTGGCTTGAGTTTGTCGCTACCAACCCAGTTACCCTGCCCCATTAGGAATGGGAAATTTTTAACCTTTTGATTGCCCTGGAATTCGAAGCGTTGGTAAAGCTGATCGGCGCAGAGTTGAAGTTTTTCGTCTAGCTCTTTGTAGAAACCGTCCCAATCTGCCTCTTTGCGCTCGCCTAGGCAAATGCCATGCTTGATGCCAATACGCACGAGATTTATCGATGTAAAGGAAAGGTTGCCGCGACCAGAAACGTGGCCATCAGTTTCAGGGAAGCAAGAGCCAATTACACGCGTGCGGCAGCCCATAGTAGCAATCTCGGTATCCGGATCACCTGGCTTGTAATACTGGAGATTAAATGGCGCGTCAATGAAGGTAAAGTTCGGGAAGAGACGCTTGGCGGAGACTTCCATCGCACGCTTGAAGAGATCGTAATTTGGGTCCTCTGGGTTATAGTTAACGCCTTCCTTTACTTTGAAGATAGAAATTGGGAAAATTGGCGTTTCATGATGGCCGAGACCATTCATAGTGGCTTCTAGTAGCATCTTGGAAACTAGGCGACCTTCTGGGCTAGTGTCGGTGCCGAAATTAATTGAAGTAAATGGAACCTGCGCACCGGCGCGACTATGCATAGTGTTAAGATTGTGAACGAAGCCCTCCATGGCTTGCAGAGTTTGGTGCTCGGTATCTTTGTGGGCATCTTCGATGACTTTTTCTGGGACTTTAAGCTTTTTGAGTTTCTTGTCGTCGCCAAGGGTGATGGTATCTTTAATCTCAATGTTTAAGTTCTTGCCGGTGAAATCGTTGTATTTTTCAAGGTTAGCTTTGAGACTTTTGCGAAACGTCTTATTGACACTTGGCGCCAAAGCGTAGTCGAAGTTCGGAATTGACTGTCCGCCGTGCTGCTCGTTCTGGTTCGCTTGAAGAATGATTGCGGCTAATGCAGCGGCTGTACCGATCGATTGTGGCGTACGAAGGTAACCATGGCCGGTATTAAAACCGCGTTCAAAGAACTTTAGAGGGTCAGTCTGGCAGCAAGTCAATGTTCCGGTTGCCATAAAATCCAGATCATGAATATGGATATCGCCATTGTCATGAGCGGCAGCAAATTCTGGTTTCAGAAGTAGCAACTTTGCATATTCCTTTGAGCCTTCAGAACCAAAGCGAAGCATTTTGCCCATTGCGCAGTCGCCATCAATATTACCATTCTCGCGCTTTACGGATGAGTCCTCGGAGGAATCGACAACTGAAATAACACCATAAGTCTGCATAAGCTTGCTTTTTGCGGCGCGAATTCTTGTTCGCTCAGCACGATATTCGATATAGGCTTTTGCGGTGCGTTTAAAGGCCGACTCCATCAATACTCTTTCAACTATATCTTGAATTTGTTCAACTGTCGGAATGCGGCTTTTGATTTCTTCTTGCGCTACGCGAAGAACTTTTTCGGCAATATTCTGAGCACGATCATGGCCAAATTCGCCAGTGGCACTGCCCGCTTTTGCGATTGCTTCTGTAATTTTTTCTGGTTTGAAAGCGGTTACCTTTCCGTCGCGCTTTCGGATTGATTTGAACATTTTTACCTCCGTAGTTCTGAATCAATTGTGAATTTTGTCTGTCCCGAAACACCATATTTAGCGTTTGTTGAGATAATGGTAACGCTATATGTAGCGTTTTTGCAATAGAAAATGTAAATAATACAACGCTAACAGATTCAGTTTTTTGCCGCCTACACGCTATATGTAGTGTTTCACGAGCAGAATGGGACGCTATTTTTGGTTATTTTTACAACATTCTGCTAATAAGAACGGGAATATACCGCTATTATGCGTCCCGTGATATACTATCTGTATGAAAAGGCAAGCTGACTACATGGTTGAGATAGGAGCAATTATCGCAACTGCTCGTACCCGCCAAAATATGACTCAGGCTGAATTGGCCGAGAAAATCGGAACAAGCCAGTCTGCAATTAATAGAATTGAGCATGGAAAACAGAACGCCTCGCTTGAAATAATTAGTAAAATTAGCCATGCTCTGCGCACGCAAATCGTTACCGTCAACGACACTGCTTCGAAGAGCTATCAAATAAAAGGCGGCAAGGAGTTGCATGGTTCAATCGAGATAAACACATCCAAGAATGCCGCCGTGGGGTTGCTCTGTGCAGCGCTTTTGAATGAGCAGAAGACAACCCTAGTTCATTTAGCTCACATCGAGGAGGTTTATCGTATCATAGAGGTGCTCGAGTCGATCGGGGTGCGAACGGAATGGATTAACAATGGGCGCGACTTGGAGATAATTCCGCCCAAAAAGCTTGACCTAGGAAACCTTGACATAGAAGCCGCACGACGCACTCGTACTGTGATTATGTTTATGGGGCCGCTATTGCACCGTTTTAAGGAATTTCGCTTGCCATACGCTGGGGGTTGTTCTCTTGGTTCTAGAACCGTTGAGCCACATTTGCATGCTTTAAAGAATTTTGGGCTAGACGTTGACGCTAAAGTTAATCCAGGATTTTACGAAGCTACTGTTCGCAACATAAAAATTGAAGACAAGAAAATCGTACTCACAGAGCGCGGCGATACGGTTACCGAAAACGCCGTCATGGCGGCGGCATTATATCCAGGCAAAACCACTATTGTAGGAGCTAGCCCAAACTATATGGTCCAGGACGTATGTTTCTTCCTGCAAAAGTTGGGCATACAAATTGACGGTGTCGGCACAACGAACCTTACAATACACGGCGTAAAGAAAATTAGTAAACAAATAGAATATGCGCCTGGCGAAGATCCAATCGAAGCGATGAGTTTCATTGCGGCGGGAATCGCAACTAAGTCTGAAATAGAGATTAAGCGAGTGCCAATTGAGTTCCTAGAGATTGAATTGGAAGTATTGCGTAGCATGGGCCAGAAAATGCGTATTAGTGATGAATACTTGGCCGAAAATGGAAGGACGCGCCTAGTCGACATAAAGCTAAAGAAGTCCAACCTTAAAGCGCCAATAGACAAAATTCACCCAATGCCCTTCCCGGGCTTGAATATTGATAGCTTGCCATTTTTCTCTTTAATTGCCGCAACGGCAGAAGGCAGAACATTAATACATGACTGGGTGTTCGAAAATCGCGCGATTTATTCGACAGAATTATCTAACCTAAATGCAAAAGTTGAGCTTTTAGACGCACATCGTATCTTTGTGAATGGTCCAACCAATTGGCGCCCTGCAGAAATGATGGCTCCGCCAGCACTTCGCCCTGCAGTAGTAATTATGTTAGCAATGCTTGCTGCACCTGGCACTTCAATTTTGCGCAATGTGTATTCAATTGCGCGTGGCTATGAGGATTTCGCAAATCGTTTGCGCAAGTTGGGCGCAAATATAGAGCCGCTGTCTGACATCTAGTTTGTTAGTTCTCTGTTATCTGTTATAATTACCGTATGGCTATTACTAGAAAAGATGTCTTGCATTTGGCAGAATTGTCAAATCTGCGTCTAAGCGAAGATCAGATTGAGCCACTAATAAAAGATCTCGACAATATCGTCGGTTATATTTCCCAGCTCGACGAGTTGGATACCGATGGCGTCGAGCCTACTTATCAGTGTTTCGACATGCAGAATGTTTGGCGCGAAGACGTAATTGAAGAATTTGAGGCAAGTCGCGAAGACTTGCTAAACCTTACGGTCGAAAGTGAAGATCATCAGATAAAGGTGCCGAAAGTATTATGATTATTGCAGACAAAAATACTAAAGCCGTAGACTTAGTCCGCGCGGCGCTTGATAAAGCAAAAGAATACGAGGACTATCATTGCTTCATTTCAATGAACGAAGCGCGTGCACTAGACCGCGCACGCGAAATCGACGAAAGAATCGCAAAAGGCGAGAAAGTCGGTCGTTTAGCGGGAGTCCCGTACGCAATTAAGGACAACTACTTAAGTCCAGAAGGCGTCACAACGGCCGCTTCGCGTATGCTCGATAATTTCCCTTCACCAATCACCGCGACTGCGGTTGCAAAGCTTGAGGCAGAAGGCGCAATCATGATTGGTCGCGCCAACCTTGATTCCTACGCACATGGCTCTAGCACAGAGAACTCATATTTTGGACCAACACTTAATGCTCACGACAAGGAGCGCGTCGCTGGAGGGTCTAGTGGCGGATCAGCGGCGGCGGTCGCTTTAGGCATCGTCCCCTTCGCACTAGGGTCAGATACTGGCGGATCAATTCGCCAGCCAGCTAGCTATAACGGTGTTTGGGGCATGAAACCAACCTATGGAACCGTAAGCCGCTACGGCGTGGTCGCAATGGCCTCGTCGCTCGACACAATGGGATGTATCGCAAATAATGCCGAAGATGTTGATCTCATTATGGGTATTATTGCTGGCAAAGATCCAAAAGATTCCACTACTCTAGACGATTTTTGGAATCGCGACCTCGATGACGCAAAACCAAAGAAGAAAAAGATTGGTATTATTAAGGATTTCTTAAAAGATGGCGTTGATCCAGAAGTTAGCGAAACTGTCTTGAACTATGCCAATAAAATGAAAAAAGCCGGTTACGAAGTCGAAGAAATCAGTATGCCTATTATGAAATATGGCCTAGCGATTTATTACATTATTCAACCGGCCGAGGTAGCGTCAAACCTAAGTCGCTATGACGGTATTCGCTACGGACATCGCGCCGCTGAAATAACTGATTTGGATAGTATTTATGGCAAAACGCGTGACGAAGGTTTTATGCCAGAAAATAAACGTCGCATTATGATCGGGAACTTCGTACTCAGCTCTGGCTTCTTTGATGCTTATTATTTGAAGGCACAAAAAGCGCGTACATTGTTAATTAATGCATATAATGAAGCATTCGAAAAATATGATGCCCTTCTCTGTGCGGTAGCACCAGCTCCAGCATTCAAGCTTGGCGAAAAAACCGATGACCCACTACAGATGTATATGGAAGATATGATGAGCGTCTTGGCAAACCTCGCAGGATTACCAGCTATAGCAATACCGGCAGGCGAGTCGAAGTCCGGCTTACCTATTGGCGTGCAATTAATCGGCCCGCGCAAAAGCGACCAAGTTCTACTTAATATCGCTAAAAGCGTAGAGGAGAATGCTTAATGAACGATGGCTCGCCGATAGTATTTTTAGTAGCCGTATTGGTTGTTGGTTTTCTGCTTTTTCTTGCGATATCGATGACCAAAAAAAGGGCACATGCTTTTGATAAGGAAAATTATCAGATTGATTTGATGCGAATAGAAAACTCTCTGCAGCAAGGCAATGATGCAACTTATGCAATGGCAATTATCGAAGGCGACAAGTTGCTCGACAAGGCGCTCTGCGAGATGGGTGTACAGGGGCGCACGATGGGAGATCGTCTGAAAAAAATAGGAAAAGAGAGATTGACTCAGTTAAACGCAGTTTGGCATGCGCATAAGTTGCGTAACCAAATTGCGCACGAAAGTGATTTTCATCCTGAGTATCGCCAAGCGCAGCACGCCCTAGCGACCTACCGACAGGCTTTAAAAGATTTGGGAGCAATATAAATGAGCAAGAGTGATTACAAAATGACAATTGGTATTGAGTGCCACGTACAGCTCAATACCAAAACAAAATTATTCAGCGCCGTAGACAACGATGCCGTAGACAAAGAGCCGAACGCTTGCGTAAGTCCAATCGATTATGCTTTACCAGGCATGCTGCCAGTATTAAATAAGGCAGCCGTCGAGAAGGCCGTACGCGCTGGCCTGGCGATGAATTGCAAGATTAACCTTGTCAGCCGTTTTGATCGGAAACATTATTACTACCCCGACCTACCAAAAGGCTATCAGATTTCACAGATGTACCAACCTATAATCGGCGCTGGTGAAATCCATTTGCCGGACGGGTCAACCGTGAAAATTGAGCATGCGCATATGGAAGAAGACGCTGGAAAGCTAACGCACTTTGATAGCTATTCGCTCGTTGACTTAAACCGCGCCGGTACGCCACTAATCGAAATTGTATCCATGCCAGATATCCACTCCGCAGCACAGGCCCGTGCTTATTGTGAAGAACTACACCGCTTAATGATGTATGCCGAGGTGACGAACGGCGATTTATATCAGGGCAATATGCGTTTTGATGTAAATATTTCCTGCTCCAAAACAGATAAGCTAGGTACGCGCGCAGAGATTAAAAACCTCAACTCTTTCCGTAGTGTCGAACATGCGATTGAGTATGAATTCGAACGTCAAACTAAGATATTAGATAAGGGCGAAAAAGTAATTCAAGAGACGCGCGGCTGGAGCGATGCAACTGGGAAAACTACTTCGCAGCGCAGCAAAGAGGAGGCTCAAGATTATCGTTATATGCCTGAACCAGACGTCCCGCCAATTGTCCTAGAACAGAGTTACGTCGATAAAGTTGAGGCAAACATGCCGATGATGCCAGACGAGTACCGCTCGAAGTTTGGCGTGCTTAATCTTGATAATAGCGAACGAGAAGCGATTTTGAATTATCCAATTCTAGCGAAGCGTTTGAATGAAGTGCTAGACAAAGGTGGCGTACAGCTTGCCCCGCGTGTAGCGCACTGGTTCTCTGGCGTATTGCTTGCGGAAGAAAACCTCGATAAGGATTTCGCGCTTGCAACCGCTAACGAATTGACCGAGTTGTCCGAGATGGTCGAGAAAAAAGAGCTTTCGTCAACTGGCGCAAAATCCATATTGATGGAGATGTACGATAGAAAGAATACTCAGAAAACCCCACATCAACTTGCGAAAGAAATGAATCTATTGCAGGAAAACGACGAAGATGCGCTGGGGGCAATCATTGATGAAGTATTGACTGCGCCAGAATGCGCCAAGGCAGCCGAGGATGTTCGCAATGGCGAAATGAAAGCAATCGGATTCCTAGTTGGGCAAGTAATGAAGAAATCGAAAGGAAAAGCCAACCCAGCTACCGTTAACGAATTAATTAAAAAGAAATTGTCATAGAACCAGAAAGGAATAACTAAAATGGCATATAAAACACCAACCAAAGCAGTAATTACCGATGCGGGTTTTGCGAGCCGCTTTTTACCAATTACTAAGACTATTCCAAAAGCAATGATTCCACTTGGCCCAAAGCCTATCATGCAATATGTCGTTGAAGAGTGTGTTGCGGGCGGAATTAAAGATATTATCATTGTGGCAACACATGAGGGTAAACCGATTTACGAAGATTACTTCACAAACCCTTGCGAAAAAATTTATAAGCAACTTGAATCGCAGAACAAGCTTGACCGTTTCGAGTCTGTGCGCGAAGTGCTTTCTATTGCGAATATCACAGTTATCGAACAGGATCCAAGTTTCCCTTACGGTAACGGATCGCCAATTGCCTCCGCAAAACCATACCTGAACGACGATGAAGCCTTCTTGGCGCTATATAGTGACGATCTTATTTTCGGCAAGGGCGATGTAGAGACATTGGTTGAAGCATATAAAAAGAATCCGGAAGCAAAAGCAATTATCGCGGCTCAGGAAATGCCAGAGGAAGTTTGGTGCAAATACGGTATGATTGCCATGAAAAACAAGAAGAAGCAGACTCTTAGCCACATTGTCGAAAAGCCAGCTACGCCAGACCTCTCACCTTCAAACCTAACTTCATATGGTCGCTACCTGTTGACTCCTGAAGTTTTCGCACATTTAGTGCCGAAGAATACTGGGCTAGACGATGAGCTTTGGACCGTCGACGCCATTACTAAGCTTGCCAAATCTGGCGATGTACTAGTCGTAAAGAGCAAGGGTAAATGGCTCACAACCGGCGACCCAAAGAACTACTACAAAGCTTACGAAGAATTTAATAAAATGGAGATATAAACTATGGAAACTCCCGCTTGGATACTAGTATTTATTCTTTCAGGGATGCTCTTTCTATTCTTATTATTATTCATTATCTTATTAATAAAACTAATAGGCGTCACGAAAGAGGCGAAAAAGATAATGATACAAGGACAAGGTATTGCCGAAAAGGCCGATGATATTGCCGGCAACGTACGCGATATGACGACCGTTGGTGGTTTAGTTAGATACTTCGTTGACAACTATACTGGCGAGGGCGCCAGGAAGAAGAAGGCGAAGAAGGCGAAAAACGTAAATAATGAGGAGGAAAAAGAAGATGAGCAACGAAAATAAGAAGTGCGGGAGTGGCAAGTTCTTTATCGGAGCCGCGCTCGGAGCAATTGCGGGAGCAGTGGCTGGTATCGTAATGGCGCCAAAAAGCGGCGAAGAAACCCGTAAAGACATTAAAGAACTTGGCGACAAGGCTGTAAAAGAAGGCAAAGAGGCCGGAAGTAAACTTATTGAAAAGTTTAAGAAGCCAAGCGATCCCGACGAGGATGAAATCGAGGAAGAAGTCGATGACGAAGACGAGGAGTTGGACGAAGAAGAAGCTATAGTAGAGTCCGATGAGGACGGAGTTGAAGAAGAAACTCCAAAGGCTAAAAAGAAAATAATTAAAAAGAGTCCTACAAAGAAGTCTGAATAATTAAAAATACCCCACACTCGTGGGGTATTTTTTTATTGGCGCTTAATATTTTTGAAGAGTGCGTCGTTGATTTTTTGTACAACTGGCTTTACTTCTTCAATACGTAAGGCTGAACAAATTACTAAATAGAAAATTCCAGTAACAGCAGTAATGGCAAGAAACTTCGGGAAGGTTGCGAGGAAGGAATTATCTACGGCGCGAAGTGGCAATAATTTAGTCATAAGATAAGCGATTAGGCCAGTAAGGGTGGAGGCTAATATGATCTTACCAACTACAACCCAAAAATCTACATCAAATAACTTGCGCTCCATATCGCGATTTTGGCAAATTGCCAGTACGCCAACTTCGAATATCGCACTAACAGAAGCTGCATATGCAAGACCCTCTGGACCAAAATTCAACACACTTAAACCAATCGCAAAAATAACCTGCACAACAAAAGCTAAGATTGAGATTACCAACGGCGTGCGTGTATTTTGGCGAGCATAATAACCGCGCGCTACGATATGGTATAACGATTGACAAAAGATTGAGATGACAAAAGCTGCAAGAACGCTAGCGATTTTTGGATCACCGCCATTCTTTATGAAGTTCACGACATAGCCACGTATAAAGAAAGCTACGATAGCTACTGGTAACGATATCCAAATGATTGTTCGATACGCAGAACGGAGCGTGTCTCGATATTGTTCTTCTTGTTTTAGGCCAGCCTCTTCGCTAAGTTTCGGGAAGAACGCCGTAGAAATTGCAACACCAATTAAATTAATCGGCATAGAGTGCAACGACGAGGCCTGCTGAAATGCACGAATAGACTGCTCGCCCATGCGCGATGCGAGATTAGTATTCATAATACTAGTGACGTAGTCTATTCCCTGGTCAACCGAACGAAGTGGCAAAACTTTAAGAATAGAGCGAAAACCTTGGTTTTTCCAATGAATTTTGAATTCATATTCAAATCCAAGACCAACTAAACCAATGACACTTGTGACTAGCTGTAAGATAGCGCCCAATACTACACCGAGAGCTACCCCCATGATGCCACCTTCGAATAGTTGAATGCCAAAAATATTAATCCCATTCGTGAATACGAGAATGCCGATTATAATTCCGACATTATAAAGCGCTGGCGCAATAGCATAGAATACAAAACGCCCAACGGCCTGTTGCATACTCGATAATACTGTAGCAATCGCGAAGAGAAACGGATTAATCGCAATAACTCGCATCATGTTAATGGCCAACGCCATTGCGGACTCATTTAGGCCTGGCGCAACTACGTAGCGTACTAATGGATCCGCAAAGATCATAATAAAGATCGATGCCACTAAGCAAAGAATTGCCAAAAAATTTAAAATACTGCCACTAAGCTCCCATGCGGATTTTTTATTCCCTGCTACCAAGCGCTGGTTGAAGACGGGGATAAAAGTTACTGCAAGTGCGCCGGACGTAATAATGAAGAATAGAAAATCAGGAACCGTAAAAGCTGCAGTGTAGGCATCGAGACCTGCCGGATAAGTGTCGTAATACATAGAATTTAGCCAGCGATCACGAAATATGCCGAGCAATGCCGAGATAAGCGTAGAACTAGCTATAACAATAGCGGCGGTTTTTACCGATAGCTTAGTATTTACTAAAGACACAACCGATCGAAAATGGTTTTTGCGCTCTTTCATACTTTTTTTCAATCGTGCAATTTTGCACTTTCTGGCATCGTTGTGCCTTTCAGAATTTCAGAAACTTCACCCTCTTCAAGTGTTTCTTTTTCAAGAAGTGCAGTTGCAAGTTCATCGAGATACTTCTTATTCGCTTTCAAGACGGCCTCTGCACGTTGGCCAGCTTCTTTATTGAGGGCTTCTATTTCAGCATCAATTATTTCAGACGTTTTTTCAGAGTAGTTCTTTGCACGATCACCAAAGAAGTTGACTTCCTCAGTATTAAATACTTGGTCACGTAATCTAGAGCCCATACCCTCTTGTGAGACCATCTCGCGAGACAGCTCGGCGACATGTTGCAAGTCTGAACTCGCACCAGTGGTGATGCCGTCTTTGCCAAGAATCATGCGTTCCGCTACACGTCCGCCCATAGCACGCGCAAGTACGTCCTTGAGCTCGTAAATGTTCTTGTAACTACGGTCTTCAGGAGGAAGGAACCAGGTTACGCCACCAGTACGTCCGCGCGGAATAATCGTAACTTTATGGACAGGATCAGAATCTGGCAATACGTGGCCAACAATAGCATGACCAGCCTCATGATAAGCCGTGATGCGACGCTCTTGGTCATTCATGACTTTCGACTTTCGCTCTGGTCCGATAGCTACACGCTCAAAGGCTTCGGTTATGTCGGCATTGGTGATTTCTTTATGATTTAAGCGGGCAGCCGTGATTGCAGCCTCATTAGCAATGTTTGCTAGGTCTGCGCCAGAACTCCCAGCCGTCTTAGCGGCTAGAGCGTCAATATTCACGTCTTCCGCAACTGGCTTATTTTTGAAATGAACTTTAAGAATCTCAACGCGGTCTTTACGCTCTGGTAAAGTAACATTCACGTGCCGGTCAAAGCGACCTGGACGTAGGAGTGCTTTGTCTAACATATCGACTCGGTTAGTGGCGGCAATTACAATTACGCCCGTGTCATTATCGAAACCATCCATTTCGACTAGGATTTGATTGAGCGTCTGCTCATCTTCGCGCCCTGCACCACCGCGAGCATCGCGCTTGTGGGCTACCGCGTCAATCTCATCGATGAAAATGATACTAGGGGAATTCTTTTTAGCTTTGCCAAATAAGTCTCGTACACGAGAAGCGCCAACGCCGACAAACATTTCCGCAAATTCAGAACCTGAAATCGAGAAGAAGGGTACGCCCGCTTCACCTGCAACAGCGCGCGCCATGAGGGTTTTGCCCGTACCAGGCTCCCCAGCAAGAAGTACGCCGCGCGGAATTTTAGCGCCAAGGCGCTCATACTTTTTAGGATTTTTAAGAAAATCGACAATCTCAGATAAATCTTGCTTAGCCGCCTCATTGCCCGCTACGTCGTCGAAAGTCACTTTCTTTTTTTCATTGCCATACAGGCGCGCTTTAGCTTTACCGAAGCCCATAGATTGATTATTCATGTTTTGCGCCTGGCGCATCATGTAAATGAGAAAACCAACGATAATAATTATTGGCAGCACAATAAGCGCAATATCGAGTACCATACCAAAAGCGTCAACGTTTTCTTTAATGTCGACCGCAACTTTGCCCTCTTCTATAACCTCTGCAAAACCTTGCTCTTGGAGAGTGCCGGAGCCGTCTTTGCGAGACGTGAGATTCTTAGGGAGGTCAGAGCCGTCCTTAGTCGTGACATTGAGCTCATTCCCCTTCACTTCAATCTTTTCAAGCTTACCATCTTTGGCGTAACTGAGAATTTCCGTCAGAGTGCGCTCTTCGGTTTTGAGAGCCGCGTTCGGATTTAAACTATTGACTACGGCCATGCCGATGACGATTATGATCATCCAAAACATGATTAGGCGAATAGTATTGAGAAATTTGTTTGGTTTTTTCTGAGGGCGTTTCCCTTGTACGCTCTTTTTGTATTCCGACATTAAAACTCCTAAATTAACGTGCGACCACACTCGCACTTATCATCTATTAATTATAGCAAAGAATACGCCCTTTCAACATACTTGGGAAGTAAAACACGAATCAAAAAAAGCCTTGCGGCTTCCTGTTTGTGGTCGGGGTTAGCAGGCTCGAACTGCTGACCTCGCGCTCCCAAAGCGCGCGCGCTACCAACTGCGCCAAACCCCGGTTAAGAGCAATTATATCATAATTGTGGTAAAATTGAAACATGAAAGAATTTCTTATAAAACGCAAACGCGTCTTTCTGATTTTGACGCCGGCCTTTTTGGGCGTATTGTATATGGCATTATGCATATTTAACCTGCGCCAGTCTATTTGGTTCGATGAATCATTCAGCTCATATTTAACACGTTTTGATTTTGGGAAGATTTGGAGCCTTACGGCAGCAGATGTTCATCCGCCGCTATATTATTTTCTGCTAAAGATTTGGGCGCATGTGTTTGGCCATGTTGATTTTGCTATGCGCATGATGTCGACAGTCTTTGGTGCAGTAGCAATTCTATTCGCTTTCTTGTGGCTAAAATATAAATATGGTCTCAAAGCGGCGATGGTTGCTAGCTTCTTATTAAGCATCTCACCAGTCTTCGTCAGATATGGACAAGAAATGCGGATGTATACTATGGTTCTAGCAATAGTGTTCGCAGCAACATACTTTTTACAACTTGCCATCGATAACGGAAAGAAGATTTGGTGGATTATTTATGCAGTTTTGGTTGCGGCAGGCATGTGGACGCACTATTTTGCGGCATTTGCTTGGTGCGCACATCTAGTCTATTTACTCATTACATATGGAGTAAAAGGCTTCTTTAGACATAAAATATGGGCGCCATACTTACTAGCGGTCGTGCTATTTCTACCGTGGACGCCTAGTCTAGTTGCGCAGGTCGGAAACGTCGAATCGAACGGATTTTGGATTGGACCCGTGAGTGTGTCAGTGATGGCAAATTATTTTGCGGAAGGTCTATTCTACATGAAGGCCGAAGAAATTCAAAACTGGCTACTCGTGCTCGCTACAGTCGCCGTGATTATTGTTCTATTTTTAGCAGTACGCTATCGTAAAACGTTTAATATGCTGTTATCTTTAGCGCTCGTGCCATTGGCATTGCTGGTGCTGCTATCTCTACCTCCGCTCAACCCGGTTTTCATTCCACGATACATAATGTACGCAATGCTGGCGATTCCGCTGATTGCTGGAGTTGGATTGGTCATGTTGATAAATGAGTTATCGATGAAAAAGAGAAAGAAGTCGCATTTATTACAAAATTCAGCATTAATCGGTTTTTCATTTATGGCAATTTTAGTCTCTAGCTCAATCGTTGGAATTGCAACCGTATATGCAAAAGGAAACTATAATATATATACGAATACAAAGTCCGCCAGCAAAGATCTTTACAATGCAATAATCGACCTAGATAACGGCGAAGGATTACCTACAATAGTAAACTCTGCTTGGCTATACTATGATTTGTCCGCCTATACTTCCGAAGAAAACCCAATTCTTTTCATTAATGAGCAGACGGATTATCGCTACGGTTCAATGGAGCCGCTGAAGCAAAGTTATTTTGGGCGAATTGACAATTTAGATAAATGGCTAGAAGAACATGATTCTTTTTGGTATGTAGGCACCGCTCCTGAAGAAGGCTCCAAGGAGCCATACTTGGTCTTTCCGCGTGACGGTTGGCGAGTGGCGGAGGTTTCGTCGATGAAGTTTAATAATTATAGCGACGAATACCAAATCTTGAAAATTACCAGAGATGAGGTTTATAATAACGACTAGAGTCGGGGCGTGGCGCAGTTGGTAGCGCGCGCGGTTCGGGACTGCGAGGTCGCCTGTTCGAGTCAGGTCGCCCCGACCAGGAAATGTATTTATATCAAAAAAGAGACTACGCGCGTAGTCTCTTTTTTGAAGTGGCGAGCTTGCTACATGCCTGGAATTCTAAAGGCACTTGGGTCGGCAGGATAGACCTGGTCTGGCATTACGCCAATACTACGGGCGGCAACATTGTTTTGTGCAGCACCACTAGGATTACCAGCAGCCTGCTCGTCTACGGCCGGCATAGAAGTAATCGGGGCAGCTAGATTCGCCGATTCGTCAGCAATACTGCCACCTAATTCATTTTGAATTTGATTGGCATATTCTTGCGCGCTTGGCATCGGCGCATCGGCGGCATCTAGCGGAGCGGCATTTAGATCAAATGGGGCTGGTGGTGGCGGTAATATAGAATCCGCATTTGGCATCGGAAGAGGATCAACATATTCATTATTCACCGTTTCCTCCGAAACTGATGGCTCTTTAATCGCCGATCCTTCGTCGTTTGCAGGTTCATCTTGTTTAGTAGGCTCGTCTGACGATATTACGCCATTTGGTACTGGGGCAACTAATGGTTCACCCTCATCAAGAGTGGCAGAAATTGGCGCAGGTGGCAATGATTCCTTCGACAGTTCCGTCTCCATCAACGAGGCGTAGTCTTTAGGTGTCTCCGGTGGTTCAAATGCTTCACCTGGTGGTGTTATATTTTTCTTAGTATGAGCAGATTGAAGTTCTGCCATCACAGATTCATCAACAGCTCCAGACATCTTTGGTTCCGAGACTAGCTGTTCGAGCTCGGCGGTAGCCTTAGCTTGCTCTTCTGGGCTTACTATTGGCGCGTCTGCGGCGAGTGTAATTTGTGGCTCTGGCTCTGCTGGCGCTATTGGAGTAATTGGAGGTTCTACGGATTGTTCGACTGGTTCCGGTTCAGGTTCTGGTTGTGGGGCTGGGGCTGGAATTGGCATTTCTACTGGTTCTGGAATTGGCGCTGGCGATGGTTTAGCCGGCGAGGTCACGGGCTCTAAATCGGGAATCTGAGAATCTATTGGCGCCGGTTCTATGCCGACGGATTTATTATCTTCTGGTTCTGGCTCAGAGCCGACCCTCACTGGCTCTTCAGCGACTTCTTCTGCTGCAGGAGCTGGTTCTTCAATAGATTCCTGTTCTTTTTCAACCTCTTCTTTTGATTCCGCCTTAGTTCCTAATTCGGCTTTAACCTTTGGCGCGGCTTCATTTTTCGGTGTAGCTTCAACTTTCGACGCAGGTTGCTCGATTTCTGCCGACTTATCTACTGGTTCTTCGTGTTTTATGCTTAAGTTAGTTGGATCAGCAGGCTCGGCCGGCTCTTCTTTAGTAGCTTCCTCGCTTGTTTGAGCAGACGAATCTGCCTCTTCCTTCGCATCCTCCGACGCATCCACGACATCCGTAGTTAGAATATCGACAGGAATACTTGACGAAATCAGCTGCTGGTCGGCACCGGCCATCATTAGTTTGCTGGCAGTAGTCATTGTATCTGGCGAAGTGCGCTCGTTTGAGAAACGATTTGTAGCAGCAACAATACCGGCCAATAATGCAGTGGCAGTGGATTTATCTATGATATCTTTGTCTTTTTCTTTAATTTCTTGCGAAAGATTAAATATCATTTCAGATACGGACGATGCAGCCGGATCGCCCCATTCTATATCGCCAAATTTTCCAGGCACATTTGCAGAGATATTAATAGAACTGGCATCGTGCATAATTCGACCATACTCAGTCAAAGCCGAATCTAAATCATCAGAGCTTGCCACATTTAAAGCTATAACAAGGTCAACATTATAGTCACCATGGCTAAACTCCATGTCTTTTTCGTCAATCGTGGTCTTATATGGAGTAATAAATACCTTTACATAATCGCCATCAATCTTATATCGTAAATGGTCAGCCTTCTCTTTATCTAGGGCGATAATAAAATCTTGTAAGCTATTAGTATTTGTCTCAAAAGTTTTTTCTGGCTCAAGGAACTCTATCGCATTTGGCACGGAACCTGAAAAGATTGCAGTCGCATGCTTTCCGATTTTATCTAATATGAACGTAAGTCCAAGGGCGGCGGACAATTCGTCGACACTCGGGTCCTTGGAGAGAGCAACTAGCACATTGTCACTCGTACGGATGCGTTCCGCCACTTGAGATATGATGCTACCGCTCGCTTTTGGCTGAGTATTAGTATTTGGCATTTTTATTTTTTCTGTTTATTTTTTGACCTTTATCAGATTCAGTTTAGCATAAACTTTTTCTAATTGCAAGTATTAAATCATATCTACACTTTACAATTTGCAAATTTTAGAATATAATATACATTAATCGAAATAATAATTTTAAGGAAAAAGAATTAAATGCCGATTATCAAATCCGCGAAGAAGGCTGCGCGCCAAGCTGTTAAGCGCCGCAACAACAATCAAGCGACCAAAAAGGTTATCCGTAATGCACTGAAGGATTTCCGCAATAAACCAACCGCCGAGAAAATGGCAATCGTCCAATCAGAATACGACAAAGCCGTTAAAAAAGGCTTAATGAAGAAGAATACTGCTAGCCGCCGCAAGGCAAACCTTGCAAAATGGGCAAAAGAGCACAACGTAAAGATAGCTACAGCTACCAGCAAAAAGGTCGCTGCGCCAAAAGCAGAGACAAAAGTAGCCGAAAAACCAGCCGCTAAGACTACTACCAAGAAAACTGTCGCAAAAAAGGCTCCAGCCAAAAAAGCAACCGCAAAGAAAACTACTACAAAGAAAGCGGCCGAAAAATAAAAATACTTAAGCCTTAAAAATCTCCGTCTTATTGACGGAGATTTTTTATCCTGCAATTGTATCGTGTTCCGACGACTCGAGTAATTCGCCGTAGCTTTGCTCGATTGGCTTACCCTTCACTTTTAGAACCCGGAAAGTTTCAACTAGGTCATCAAATGCTTCTTCTGGATCATCGCTGTCACTGAGGTTCGATTCTATGCGACCATAATAACCTGGCAACCCGTCAATTTTGTCGATATAAATACTAATAGTGTCGCCCATATTTAACTCTTCCCTACGGCGGCTAACTTCGTACTTGAGCTCATACCCTAGCTGATAAACGATATGGGCAGCTTCCGTATAATCTTTTACTACCGTAGAATTAACGATATCTAGGTGCTTATCTTCGAAATGACGGCGTAATACGAGCGCATAAATAGTTTTGTCTGGCGCTTTTACGATAGTTCTCAGCGATAGGCGTGGCATAGATTTGTCACGAGCGTAGTTTTTCGGAACAAAAACACGATCATGCTGCCAATACGCTTCCGAAAACTTAAAATTGATTTCTTCAAGCGTCTGTATAAAGTCGGCGCGGCTCTGCAGCTTCATTTTTACGATAGATTTTTTCATAGAGTTGCTCCTTCGCGGGCTTTGTTTGCCCATTCGTCTGCGCTTTCATTTCCTTTTGTCCCGACATGACCACGCGTCCATTCTAGGACTACGTCTGGATTGTCAAGATATAAAGCATATAGTTCTTGAACGAGCTCAAGATTTTTAATCTCGCCTGTTTTCTTTTTCCACCCGTTTTTCTGCCAGTTGGGCGCCCATTTTGTAACTACATTAACCCAAAATTCGCTATCGGTTGATATAGTGTCGCCTGGTTTGGCAATTTTATAGGCAGCAATGAGAGCTTGAGCTTCCATACGAATATTAGTAGAATCCCCTTCCCGGCCAAGAGCGACAGGTTGACCATCAAGAATAACAGCATAGCCACCGGGGCCTGGATTCGGACTTGCGCTACCATCTGTATAATAGTGTGCCATATGCCTTTATTTTACCACAGTTCATCTCGGTGAAAACATTTTATAAAAGATACTTGACTCCTGCAAAAATCGATGTTAATATATGTTCGTTGGATTAGTCTGAGCATAGTGCGAAAGATAGCCAATGCAAACGCTCAGGGAGGAAAATACATGAGCGCTATTTCTATAATTTTCGTATGGGTTGCACCGATTGCTTTATGCTTAGTGGCTTGCGCCGCATTTGCCTACAGCTTCAAGCTGAAAGAGGTGCCGAAGCAGGCTAACATCTTCAGATGCGTGGCCTTCGGTCTGGTGCTTCTCGCGGCGATCGATTTAATGATCGCGCCGCAGGTTCTGCCTAATACTACGAACGATTATGAAGTCGTCTTCTCCAAAGATAACACGATTGTCGTAATCGACGTAGAAAACGGTACGACGAAGAAGTACGACCTGGGAAGAATCCCGCACACAGGAGACGCATCTGCGTACTCCAAAGATGCTACCATCAGTGTAGTAAGCAGCTGCGTAGGCAGAGCCGTTCTCATTTGCCCGTCAGGCCAGATGGGGGCTGAACCGACCGAGTAATCAAATAACGCAACAAAGTGCGCTGAACCCATACAAAAAAATACACTGCCGCAGCACATGTTGCGGCTTTTTTCATACAATACAATTTTGACGCGCCCCTGATTAGTGATAAAATATAGCCATGCCCGCGTGGCGGAATTGGCAGACGCGCTAGCTTCAGGTGCTAGTGCCCTCACGGGCGTGCTGGTTCAACTCCAGTCGCGGGCACCATGTTATTCGGCTTCAAAAAACTCACCTCTTTTGGAGGTGAGTTTTTGGTTATGAGCGATCAGCGGCGTTTTTGCAAGACGCCCCATTCGTATAGGTAACAGCTTGCGTAGCACTATCCCAGGCAGTCTCACTGTGGAGGCAGTTGCGCGTCACATAGAAATCTTTCTTCACGTAGTCTTCGTTAGAATCGGGGTCATTCACTGCTAAGGCATAGTTAGCAATTGGGAAGTAGGTGTCGACTAACTCAATGCGAGCTTCTATGCGGCGGAATAGGTCGTTTGCACGACCAGTAGCATCCACAGTTGGCTGTACGTAAGCAAACTCTACTGCTTTGCAGCCAGAATCGTCGGTGTTCTTCCTGTCTACATATATCGTATCAGAGTCGTTTATGCAGTTACGTAGCTCGACATTAACTTCAGTTTCTGGCTCACCATACGGCAGATTTAAAACTAAGAAGAAAGTTGTGTAGTTACGCGCGTCACCCTCACCAGCAACGACCGATTTGCGAGGACGCGGGATTGGGATATCCGCATTGCAGGCATATCCACTTGCGACATCTACATTATCTCGAAGAATACAATGTACATCAAGCGGCGTATTCTGTGACTTTAGGGCCGATGTCGCAAAGACGGAGGCTGAAGTTGTACCAATATGGTTGGAGTATTGCTCTTTTGTAATACCATAAAGGTTTTGAGTGGTCGGGCGAAGTGTAATTGAGCCCCTATTAGAACGATAGATACTGCCATCTTTCTCGGCAGAATAGAACTGACTCAGTTTAAAGCTCGTTGCCGTTTGGATTAAGGTGGCCTGAATCGTTGATGGTACCGATGGCTTATTTGTGAAAGTATTTTGATAATTTGAAATATTACTCAGGAATTTATTGTTTGACTTTAGGGTACCTTTCATCTCTGGATCACTATTAAATGCATGAAATTCGGGCTTAATGTTGCCAGAGTTATTGCTCGCAGTAGTAAGATCCTTGCGACTAAACCAGCTCAACACAATGCGATTTACACTGTTAGTAGCCTCCACCGATTCGGTACGAATCGGTACCATCTTGGTTGGATAATTCTTCGTTAGAGTAGTGATATAATTCCTGCTTTTCTGAGATATTTTAACGCAGGTATATGCCTGGTCAAATTCTCTTGCGGAACCAGTAACGTTATTACTATCACTCTTTGTCTGAATTAGTGTTTCGTGGTTTTCCGTATTGTAGCCAAGAACCTTACTGATAATGTCACAGTCTTGAGAGGTTGCTTCGGCATTATTAGTAAAAGCATCAACATACTTCCTACAGTCGATAGATACGCCATTCACTACAAGCGAATTGCCGCCGTTATTGACGCAGTTTTGATAACGAAGCAGAACAATCTTCGCATCCTCGATGCCGGCTAGTGCGGAGTTGTAGGCTGACTGAGAAAGACTATAGTTGGTCGTACGCCCACTCTCGGATAACATCAGTCGAATAAAGCTAAGCGCAATGATGCTCAAAAGAGTGGCCGTAAAGATGACGACATAGATTGCGGCGGCGCCTTTTTTAGTTTTGTTTTGAATATTCGACATGTTACCTCTCTCCATATTGATCCACGCTACTCGTCTCCCCTGTGGCGCGTACCGCAAAATTAAATTTATTAACTGCGCAATAGTTAAAGTCTTGGTCGACCGCTTCCACCTCGGAGTTATACATTTGTTCCGTACCGGTGCAATAATCTCCATTCGTCAAAACATTCACACCGCCACGCATGGTCGCCAGAATAAACGATCCAGAGTAGAATATTTGACCAGTTTTCGCGTTTTGTGTAGCAGGCAACACTACAAAGTCGTAAAGCGCCAGGTCGGATTCGTCGTCGGAAATCAGGCTTACTATATCTCTACTATCGATATCATTTGTAATGTGTGTAGTTTTAAGAACATCACTATTCGCATTGACGCGCTCACAAGCTACACGATCAGTATCTGGGAAACGCGCAAGTTTGTACACTTTACCCTCAATAGTAAACAGGTTGTTTTTATTGTTCGGGTTTTTGCGGTATTGTTCGATAGCTGGGGCGGTATTCCAAACATATGAATACGACCCCGTACAGAAGACGCCACCGATTTGGACTTTCTTATTGTTGGTTACGCTGGAAGACGATATCTTTTCATTGTAGTAATTGCGATAAACTTTCTTGATATCATTCCAACGGATATCGTTACTGCCAGATGATGGAACTGGGTTAATATTATCGACGATTGGAGATCCGCCGACAGAACGCGAAAGGTCATTTAAGATGTCTCGCCCAGTAGCATTAATGGCGCGAAGAGCAAGACCTTTACGATAGATTTCCAAGATTCGCATCGTTAACGTGACAATACCCATCAACATTACCGACAATACTGTCATTGCAAGCAAGAATTCGATAATAGTGAAGGCTTTCTTATGCTTTTTCATTATTCCAATACCTCCGGGTTGTATAGACGTACAATTGTAGTAATAGTACTAGGCGCAATCGAGCCAACGCTATGCCAACAGGTACGAATGTAAAAATCGAAGTAGTTTGAGCGCATTGGGTCTTTGTCATTGTCTCCTACAGCTATCACAAAGACGCCTTCAGCGCGAGCGACGCGGTTATATATTTTCTTCTCAGTGAGAGCGCCTTCACCATTATTTTCGCTAGCACCCGCATCTACACTACGCGCGCCCGAGACAGTATCTTTGGCCTTTTTGTACACAATACGCGGATACACGACTGGGGCAGTGAGAACCCTTCTATGGTCGACATCAAGAGAATCTATACCAACGATAATTTCAGGAATAAGATCGGAGTAAGAGTCGCCGCCATAAGTAGCATTGTTGCCAGAGTCTGGTAGAATCATGCGCGTATTAAGTGCAAAAGCATTATAAAACTCAACCATGCCGTTCGTTCGGTACGCTTCGCCACAAGTTTCGATATTGTTGATATCGAATTTCACCTCAGTGCTATTATTGACGTGATCTTCAAGATTCCTTGATTTAATTGCAACCCTGCGCAACGCATCCCACAATCTTCTAAATTGACTGCTGTCTCTATCTAACTGGCGTTCCGCAACATAACTCTGATGAATGTAGCGAAGCGCTTCAGCCTGCGAGTCAATCTCATTGCGCGCCATAGTGTACTCTAGGGTACGTTGAGCATTATTAATGCCACTATTCATGAGGTTTACCGTAATAATTGCCAAAACAGCAAATACTGCCAAGGCCATCATAACTTCAATAATAGTATCGCCATGCTTTTTTATTGACATTCGGCTACCCCCAATGTAGCATCGCTACTATAATCGACGCCACCCTCGCTTATTTCCCTTTCGGCATCTAGATTCATCAATTCTACAGCACTTTGCCCCATACCGGCTTTTTTGATTTTAATAAGCCGGCGTGCATTACTATAAGTTTGCGAGTCGCCAGAATCGACACAGATATCAAGTGCCTGGATTTTGAAATTAGCGTCCGTAAGGTAGCGATTGACGCCGTAGTCATTCAGTGGCTGGCCTTCGTTAAACTTTTTGCCTTTGCCGTCATTTAGCGCATTAAGATCAGCATAGCGTACATATTCGTCAGGACCACCTCCTATAACTTTTATAGCATTATCCCAAACATAGGTACGAATTGAGCCATCACGAGGCGAGCGAATAATCATTAAAGTCTTGTGAATCGGTTTACCTTCTGGATCAAGTAGTCTCGTACCCCATTTCGTGTTTTGCGTACGGGAATTATCCGCAGAGCGCACATAGCAGTCTTCTGAATCGTCGAGATTACAATGAAGTGCTACATTGTTTGCGCTAACGACATCTTTCAAAATCTCTATATCCGACAAATCGCTTCTTACTGGATCATCCGTACCTTCGCGTTGTTTAACTATGGTTTTATAATCACGGCCAATTAGCTCCGTTGTTTCTATATATTTTTCCGTAATAGACACGACAGCTCCATAGATTACACAGTTGGTGCGACCGCGATATGCGATTTTATTATCTGTGCTAGAACTGTTAAGTGACCTAAAGTACGACTTAGCGTCGTTACTACCAACATCACTTTGAACTAAACCATAACAATATGAATCTTCCTTGTTGCGTTGCGCAATCTGCGTATCGGATACAAACGAGTACTGATCACGCATCATGTTGGCTATATCCTGGACAGCGTCATTATAACGTTGTCTTGCTATGTTCCCTCCAAGGCCACCCAATATGCCCGCTAACAAAACGCCGCTCAGCGCCAGAAAAAGCATAACTTCAATAATAGTGAAGCCCCTAAGAAATGCTCCCTTATTTTTATCCATAAGCATATTATACATTATCATTGGCAAAAATGGGATTTTTTGTTTTTAGAAAACGTTTTACGACAATCAAAAAGTATTAAGAACAATGTTCTTATAATACCCTATTGAATATTATTTAGCGTATTCGATTGCGCGCGTTTCGCGAATCACGTTCACTTTAATAACGCCAGGATATTGCATCGTAGCCTCAATCTTGTCAGCAATATCGCGCGCCAATTTCAGCGCCGACAAATCGTCGATTTGCTTTGGCTCGACAATAACACGAATTTCGCGGCCAGCAGAAATCGCATAAGCCTTGTCGATGCCGGGGAAACCAGTAGCAACATTCTCTAGAGCCTTCATGCGCTCGGCAAAGTTTTCCGCTGAGATATTGCGCGCGCCTGGACGAGCGGCCGAGATAGAGTCAACAATCTTGACAATGATAGCTTCTGGGGTAGATGGTTCAATGTCCTCGTGATGGGCGGCAATAGCATGAACTATTTCATCCTTCATGCCGAATTTCTTTGCTAGCTCTGCGCCAATATCTGCATGCTTACCCTCGATTTTATGAGTAACGGCCTTGCCGATATCGTGCAGAAGCGTAGCAGTCTTAGCAACATTAACATCAGCGCCAATTTCCTCAGCTATCATGCCGGCAATATGCGCCATTTCGATAGAGTGTAGGAGGACATTTTGGCCGTAGCTAGTACGGAACTTGAGTTCGCCAAGCAGATGAAGAATCTCGGATGGAATACCGATAATGCCAACTTCGCGTGCGGCATCTTCGCCGGCACGAACAACTTCTTTCTCAATCTCGCGTTCCGCTTTAGCGACTGCATCCTCGATGCTCGATGGATTAATGCGGCCATCTTTCATCAAACGCTCTAGTGCATAACGAGCAACCTGGCGACGAATAGGGTCAAAGCTGCTTAAGACAACCATGCCTGGAGTGTCGTCGACTAAAACATCTACGCCAGTGGCGTGCTGAAGCGCTTGTATATTGCGGCCTTCCTTGCCAATGATGCGCCCTTTCATATCATCATCCGGCAACTTCAAACTAGTGACCGTACGATCAGCCGTTACCTCTGACGACATCCGCTCCATCGCAGACAGAAGCATAGCCTCAGCCGTCTCATCAATGTGATCATTGTAAGCTTTTTGCTCTTTTACGATTAGCTCTGCGAGATCCCCCTTAATATCACGCTCGGTCATAGACATCAACTTCTCTTTGGCGTCCGCTTTGCTAAGGCCGGCGATTTTTTCGAGTTTCTCTTGAGCTTTTGTGCGAATGGCGCGTACCTCTTCCTTCAATTCTTCGATTTCGCCTTCTTGCTTGCGCAAATTTTCGGAACGTTTATCTAGTTGGTCTAGCTTCTTATCGAGCAAGGTCTCGCGCTCAACAAGTCGGTTCTCGGTTTTTTTCCATTCTTTACGATGCTCATTTTCTTCACGTTGCGTCTTGTCGTTGATATTTGATGCTTCTTTTTTTGCATTCAAAACAATCTCCGAGGCTTCATGTTTCGCCTTGCGGATTAGCTCGTCCGCCTTATTCTTGGCGCCTTTTTCTTTATTTTTACTTACGGCATAAAAACCGCCCACGCCAACCCCAGCTCCTAGGACTAACCCGGCGATAAGCAAACCTATCTCCATATTTTCCTCTTTCTTATATACACACTAAACTAGCAAAAAACTAAAAGAAGGTGCGTATATCAATAAATTAAATAAATATCATTAAAATTGAAATGGTAACTTCTTACCTGTTGTTATTGTAACACGGGATTACTTCTTTGGGGGAGTTATATTTGCAGGTCGACCATATTCTGGCATAATGAGTTTTACTTTTTCTCCACGATGATTATATAGAGGAATTTCAAGCTGGCTGGCAAGAGTGTTTACAACCGTAGCGCCAATTCGTAGGCCAGTAAAACTGCCTGGGCCAGACATAAAATTGATTTCGGTTATATCTTGCCAATCCTTCCCGTTCTCCGTAAGCTTGTCGTGAATAAATTTAAGAAGATTTTTGGCAAGACTGCGACCAGAATCCCATTCGTATGTTTTATTATCGAGCTTCATAATAGTGAGCGGCTGCGACGTGTCTAGATATAGTTTCATTTTGTTTTTATCTCCCTCGTTTTTTCGTCAATATACCGAATTTCAATGATTTTTCTGTTTTTCGGAAGCACATCTTGAATGCTTTGTCCCCACTCTACAACTACGATAGCCTTCGGATTACTAATCGCCTCAGCAAGATCCTCAGCCATAATGCCCGGATCAGAGAGCCGATAGAAATCATAATGGATTAAACAATAGTCTGAACCGTAATACTCTTTCGAAAGCGTAAATGAGGGAGAAGTGACACTATCGACAACGCCAAGCCCCTCCGCAATACCACGCGTTAAAGTGGTTTTGCCGGCACCAACATCGCCTAGCAACTCAAGCACTTGTGGAGCGCGTAAGGTTTTACCAAGACTCTTGCCGTATTCAAGCATTTCCTTTTCGGAATGAATTAACATGTATATATTTTACCATATTCTGGAATTTTATCCAGTACGTACCTGGGGCGGAAACTATACTTCGTGCGAGATTTTAGAAATAGCATAAGCAAGACGATGGGAATATACATCATAAGAATTAGCGGACTTCCGCTCCCGATTGATACCGTAGCCCATTTTACCTTACTCAATACATCAATTACCGCAATCTGAAACGCCAACAATATTTTGCAAATAAAGACTATTGGCGCAAAGCCTGGCATAATTCCAATAAGAAAGGTTAATGCCATTATAGCTGGGATTATTGGAGTAACGATAATATTCGCTAATATTCCGATGATCGAGAAAGCTCCAAAAGAATAAATAGTTATAGGCAAACAAAATAGCTGCGCCGAAAATGCGACAATAACCATTTCGCCGATGTAACTAGTAGCATTACCATAAAAATATTCCTTCAACATGGGTACCAATAACACAATTCCGCCATATGACGCAAGCGACAGCTGCCATGCCAAACTTTTAATTATGAGTGGGTTTATTAAAATTGAAATCGCAACAACATATATTAATATACGGCCAGGGTGAAATTTTCTGCCAAAGTACCCTGCCATTAATGTTGAGCCTGTTACTAGCCCGGCGCGCAAAAGACTTGGGCTAAGTCCCGCCACCATAATAAAAGACAGAATCAAAATGCCAGCAAAGGCATAGCTCGCAAATCGAGAAACTTTCCTCATGCTTTTCTGTGCAAAAATCGAAAGTATAGCTAAGCAAAAGCCAGACGCTACTACGATATGTGATAAGCCTACGGCTCTAAGTTTAGCTTTAAAATCTTCAGATAGCGCTTTCTCGCCAATTAAAAAGCCCAACGCTAAATTCGCCTCTTCTGAGTCGCCTATGGCTTGGCGAATACGTTTCGTAAAAATGTTGCGAATTGTTACGAAGTAGTCTGGCGGATCTGGCTTGCTTATCGAGATTAGAGTGGGACGATAAACCGAGACGGCATAATCACCGAAGCCCTCACTGATCATTGCGCGAAGGGTAATTTGATCCGAACGCGCTATGTCATCATATACCCCTGACATAGTTGCATATATTTGACAATTTAATGCGCTTGTGCTATAATTAAAGCGTGGGCTTCCCAAATGAAGCCTGGTTTGGTTGTTTTTGACCTCCGGCCAATCTTGAACAGTAGCAGTAATAATTACTTCGCGACCAATGTACATGGTGGCGATTTTTTGATCGCTAATACTTAACCCCGAATAATATAGCCCTAGTAGGCAACCGGCTACTAGGGCTAATATAATCCGAAGTTGACCGGAAATTACTAGCGAAGCAAAAATAAGCAGACCTACAAAAGAAATCAAATTAAAAACTATAGTTCAATTAAATAGCACCGAAAGAATACCGCTAATAACAATGCCGACAGAAAAAGATAATGGCACCACGGATATATGAACAGTATTCTTCTTAAGCAAACCCATGTCTTAGTTTAAATATTAACAATTCAGCATTCAAACATGAGCTCAATTATCTGTTATACTATTTACGTGAGGAAAAAACTTGAAAAAATACAGAAGAAAATGACCAAGAAGCAACGATATGTTGCTTCGTCGTTAATTTTTTTGTTCATAGCCGCACTTTTGTTGACTTGGTTCTTAGAATATCGTTATTTCCTGAATGACATGTTTCGAGTTTGGAGTTTCGTAATCGGAAGCCCACTGGTTTACCTATTTAATGCATTTCTAATGTGGCTGATGCTTGTTTTTATTTGGGGCCTTCTGGGGTCGCCGGTTATAACCGTTGGCGTTAGTTGGATTTCGATAATCATTTTGACTTATGTACATATATATAAATACTATTCGCGCCAAACTCCTTTGCTGCCGGAGGATTTTCAGCTCGCTAGCGAGGCCAGTTCTCTTACTAAATTCGTAGACTTCGGAAGTATTACACGAACAGTCATTGCCGTGTTGCTAGTCATTTGGTTAACCGCCCTATTTTCAAAATATATGGCGAGAAGATTTAATCTAGTTAGAAATTGGAAAACACACAGTCCAACACAAAGACACGCAGTTGGAATGCGCTTGCTAATAGTTATGTTAGCGGGAGGTGCATTCTTCTTTTCCACGGATTTTATTAGACACCATGACGGAACACGCTATGAGGATATTCCCATTTTAGGCACACATTTTACAGCCTGGAATCAAAACCGCAACTACGATGATAACGGTTTCATTCTGGGGTTCTTATATAACTTCCAGAAGCTTAAGCTAGACGAACCGGATATTTATTCGCGCGACAAAATCGCTGGCATAAAAA
Organism: Candidatus Saccharibacteria bacterium UBA3225; assembly: GCA_002363515.1. Classification (GTDB taxonomy): domain Bacteria; phylum Patescibacteriota; class Saccharimonadia; order Saccharimonadales; family Saccharimonadaceae; genus UBA2834. Next base: position 36,692 of record DEVX01000078.1, read on the forward strand.
GCAAGTACGATGCAATCGCTGAAGAAAAAAACATGAATCGCAAAAGTCCAAAAGAAGAGAAAGCGAGCGTGATAGTTATATTAAATGAATCATTTTATGACCCAAGTGTCGAATTTAATGGTGAAAAATTTGAAGATTATTACGAACACACAGGTGGAGAAATTCTGCCGAATATTCATAGAATCCAAAGTAAATACCCAAGCGGACTAATGTATTCATTGGACTATGGTGGCGGCACGGCGAATATTGAATTTGAGACATTAACTAGTCTGACGAATTATTGGACGAATACCGTTCCGTACACCTCCCTGGTTCCGAAAGCTGGAGAAATTCCTTCCATCGCGCGAATGCTGAAGAAAAGCGGATACACGACTACGGCGATTCACCCATTTAATGGTGGCATGTATAAACGTAATATCTCGCTCGCAAACGAGGATTTCGACACCTTTATTACCGAGAACGAACTAGATTTTAAAGAGCATGAAGGCAACTCGGAATACATCAATGATCGCTCAGCTTATCTACAGACGCTAAAGGTTCTAAAAGAAAACGAAGGGCCGCAAATGATTGGTTTAATAACAATGCAAAATCATACGCCATATAATGCAGATATTTACGAGAAAACGGATTTCGAAATAGTGGGCGACGAAATTGACGAGCAGAAAAAGTCAGACATAGCAATTTATTATCAGACATTACATAATTCGGATAAATATCTTGGCGAATTCATCAACGAGTTGGACAAACTAGATAAAAAAGTTGTCGTATTATTCTTCGGCGATCACTCAGCGGGTCTGTTTGACAATGTTAATTCGCATGAGAAAAAGGCCGTACGTGACTTATCGCGCGTGACCCCATACTTTATTTATTCAAACTACGCATCGGGTTTTCAAGGCGAAAAAAAGCTACCAACCACGACTCCAAACTGCATGGTCAACACTATGCTAAATGGTCTGAACTGGGAAAAAGATTCATTATACTACCTCGTAGATGACGTTTGTACAAATGAACCAATTCTAACATCGAGTTACCTAGAGGGCCGCCAAATTAATATGGCATCCGTCATGGATGACTACGAGCTAATAACTTACGACATTCTAGGCGGCAAGAAGTATTGGATGAAATAGCCCACAAAAAAGACTCCCCGTGGGGAGCCTTTTTTTAATTCTTTGGAAACAGTGGAGTTGCCGGTGGTTGAATTTGTTTAGCCGTAAAGATTTCTTTAATTTGCCCTGCTGTATCTGGAAGGAAAATTGCGAGACGATCATTTATGGCCAACAGGTCGACCACGAGTTTTCGAAGAACCTCTTTAGCCTTGTCTGGATTAGTTTTAACGAGAGCCCACGGCTTTTCTGCATCGATACGTTTGTTTAGTTCTGAGATACCATCCCAAAGAATATCAAACGCAAAATTGAATTCGTATTTTTGCATACGGGAATCGAAGTCGGGATTTTCGCGTTTTTTAACTTTTTGCCCTGATATCTCATTCTTTTTACAAAGCGTAGCAAGTCGTTGGACAAGGTTGCCTAAATCGTTAGCTAGCTCGTTATAGGATGCTTCATATTTTTCCCAGGTAAAGTCCACATCGTCCGTCGTAGACGCATGGCGCAAGAAGTAATAGCGAAACGGAGTTAGACCGTGTTTCGCAAGAATATCTTGCGGATCGACAACGTTGCCGATGGATTTAGACATTTTTTCACCATTAGCCGTAATAAAACCGTGCGCTAACAAGTTGTGCGCCAGTGGAAGTCCTAAACCTAGCAACATTGCCGGCCAAATACCAGCATGGAAGCGCAAAATATCCTTACCGACGATTTGCGTATGGGCTGGCCAATAGTCCGAAATGTCTTTGTCTGGGTAGCCAAGAACGGTGATATAGTTCGAAAGTGCATCAATCCAAACATACATCACTTGACTATCGTCACCAGGTACTGGAATTCCCCATTCAACCTGTTCCTTTGGGCGCGAAATAGATACGTCTGGCATGCTTTTAAGTAAATTCAGGAACTCTTTCTTGCGGAAAGCTGGGGTAATTTTTAATCTGTCAGACTCGATGGCATTACGGATTTTTTCTTTAAAATCAGAAATGCGTAAATAATAATTCTCTTCACTAAGTTTGGCGTACGGCTTTTTGTGGTCGGGACACTCGCCGTGATTGTCGTCGCGCTCCTTATCTGTCACAAAAGCCTCACATCCTTCGCAGTACCAACCAGTATATTTATCTTTGTAAATATGATCCGAAAGTTTAGTCCATATTTCTTGACAGCGACGTTCATGGTCTGGATCGGTCGTGCGAATGAAGTCCGTGTACTCTACCCCAAGCGAATGAATAAAATCTTGGAATTTTTGAGAATTTTGATCGACAAATTCCTGCACAGTAACACCTTGATCGGCAGCTTTCTTAAAGTTCTTATTGCCGTGTTCATCAGTACCAGCCTGCAAGCGAACCTTTTGGCCGTTATACATCATATACCGACGGAGCGTATCCGCAAGAAGATAGTCCATAGCATGGCCAAGGTGCGGATTACCGTTGACGTATGGAATAGCTGTAGTGATATATGATTCTTTCATGAATCATATTTTAACATCTTTTATAGAGAAAGGCGAATGTGTCTATTTAATAACTACAAGTAGAACTACAATTGCGATAATAATTACCGCAACGCCTACACCGATGCCGATAAATAGTGGGGCTTTACTCTTTTTTCGTTCTGGGGAAGTAATAGTATTGGCAACATGTGCCGGTTCGCCAGCTGGGGTAGCTGCATTATCAGTACCATCTGCTTTTGCCGTAGTTTCTGTCGGGGAGCTGGGAGCTCCTAGTTGGTCAGTCGCCTTTGCGTCGGATTTTTCATTCCCTTCGGCAGCAATTGGATCAACGTTCATTTGGCCAAATGAAGCCTCCATATGGTCTAGTTCTTCTTTAGCCTTAGCGTCTGATTCGGATGTTTTATCCGATGAATTATCAGGTTCATCAATAATATCGCCAGCCACGAAAGAAGCTGATGGCTCCGCCTTTGGAGCGGCTGGTTCGGACGGCGCAACTGTGGGATCGCTAATACCATTATCGAGGGCAATAGTTTCCGAGTTTGCCGATTGTATAGATAGAGAAACGGTGGAAGAATCGTCAGTAATATTAGCGCTACCCGCGTTGCCACTAGAAATAGAGCCGTCAAGGCTTACAGACTCTGCGGAATCGCTACCGCCAGCCAAGTTAAGATTTGGGTCGTCCGCCATACGTTGATCGAGTTCATGTTGTGACGTTGGAACGTCGTCTAGGCTAATATCGTTAACATCAAAAGTATTCTGAATTTTTGGAGTGTCACCAGCGGCCATTACGGCTTGATTAATAACGTCCATATCGAAGTCTGGCTGGGCGTTAAGTTTTTCTTCGCTAATTGGTCCGCCAAAATCAGGTGCGACTGAATCCGTGTTTGTGTTAGTTGTTGCAGAGTTCTGGTTGTCTAAATCCACCGGATTAGCCTCCATTAAAATTAGCCGTTATTTTAATAATATCATAATGCTAATGAATATTTTTTTCAAGTCGAACCCAGTCCGATATCGATAAATCAGCAGGACGTGCGTCGAGACTCAGCTCGTTCTTAGTGAATATTTCAGCAAGTTTCTCTTTTGGCAGGTGGGTGCCGACCGCTAAATTAGTTAGCAACTTTTTGCGTGGCGCTATAAACCCTAACTTTATAAGCGCGATGGTAGATTCCGTTGCCAGTGGCCGGTCGAGCGGTTCAAGAACTACGATTTGGCTGTCTACCTTTGGTGGCGGCGTAAAAAATTCACGCCCAACAACTGCCTCTAAAGAAACTTTGGCATATATTTGCGCCGATAGGCCAAGTATGGAATAGTCGCCTGGCTCAGCAGCGAGACGCTCGGCCACTTCTTTTTGTATAAGTAGTACTATCTTTTTTGGCCGATGATTGGCGTGCAAGAATTTTTGAATAATCGGAGAGGTAATGTAATATGGAATATTTCCAGCTACGACATATTCTTCTGGGAGATTTAAGCTTTTTAATTCAAGTGACAGAATATCCTGATTGTGAACTTCTAAGTTTTTCCCTGGAAACGACTTTGGTAAGTTTTCGGCAAGACGATTATCTAGCTCGATGGCGACAACTTTTTCGAAGTTTTTAAAAAGTGCCGAAGTAAGTGTGCCGAGGCCTGGGCCGATTTCGACCACTACGCCGCAGCCATCCGTAGCCGCCATATCCGATATGTCTAACAAAATATCTCGATCTTTAAGCCAATGCTGGCCAAGAGATTTCCGGTTCTTCATTTTACCACCAATGATTTACGGTCCAGAATTGATACGCTTTTGCCCAGCTACCATATCTTCCGACAGCGTAACCGTTACACCAGCGTAGCTGAGTGATTGGATTAGTCGCCCAGTCGCTACCTGCGCTAGCCATCTTGCTACCCGGAAGGGCCTGACACAGACCCGTTGCGCCACTATACGCGTTCTTTGCCAGTGGATTCCAGTGCGACTCGCGCTGTATAATATAGTTCACATAACCATAGTCACTTGGAGAAATCCCCGCTTGCGCCATCCAGTCATTGTGTGTGCCGGCCGGTAAGTCTACTTTCATGCCAACCTTTACCTGCTCGTCAATTGGCTTTTGTGTCACGATAGAAGAGAGGACTTTGCGTGAGATTTCTTTGCCGTTACGCATATTTATCTCATAAGTCACAATCTTCTTACCTTTCTGTCCGGCCGTTGTTACTTTTCTGACGCCATAATTAAGCGAATAGTCGTAGGTAGTTTTCGTGTTGTAGTTTACGACCTCTTCTACCGTTTTTGTCTGTTTTCCTTGGCGGAAGACAGCAAGACTAATCCCGTCTTTCAACTTAACATCATCTCGCAACGATGACCAGGTTTCCTTAGCATCTACGGTAATCCCCTGCTCGGCCAAGAATTCGCCAACCGTATCGGCTTGGGTTCGAATCACCATGTCTTTGCCATAAAATTCGAAATTTACAGTCTTTGCGCGCGTGATTTGATATGCGGTAGTCATACCACTCTCGAGCAACCCATTATATGCAACTACCTCGATAATATCTTGGTCAAGAAGCTTCAAGCCAGCATCTTCGGCGACTTGCTCAGGCTCAGTGGCGGAAGTGCGAACATATTTTTTAACATTATCGTCAATTACAACCGTCTGACGCGATCGGTAGATATTAATATTAAATGTTTCCGAGTTGATTTTATCGTCTAATCCTGGCTCAACCGTATCATACTCGTCGTAAACTATACCGGCGCGCTCCAGAAGTTCACGCACCGTAATCGCCGCTGAGCGAAGAGTGGTCTTTTCGCCACCGTCATAAATAGTCACAAAACTTTGATCGTCTTTCTCTGCCGACTCCGATGAAGTCGCACTCGCGAAAAAGCCGCCAGTCTTTGCAATAATAGTGAACAAAAGCAGAGAGGCGAGGAATCCGAGGGTCATTAAAGACGGGATCGAGAATGTCCCGATAACCTTGCGTAATTTCATGCTCTTAAATTTTAACATTTCTTTGTAATTCTGGCAAATTTTAACAGATATCTCTTAATTACTTTTGATAGAAAAATGATATTTAGATACTCTGATATATTTGTTTTTATTTAGCGGAAATTGCTTTCCGGGAAGATAACTCTTAATCGCCGAAAGCGCGCGGTGTAGTTGCGGGCGCGTCTGCGAAATGCCATTTATTGACAATAATTCGCGCAACAGCTCAACGCCAGATTGCTCATCAATATCTATAAAAATATCGCGCGAAATGGATTGCCCCTGCTCCGAGACAAAACGATCCAAAATTTTTTGTACCTCAGACGATATTTGGCATTGATGCTCATATAGTTGACGGAGCTGTTCTTTTTGGGCGTCACTCGCACGCAATAAAGCCACGCGGACTCGATTTCGCAAATAAATATCTTCATTATTAGTTTGATCCTGGCGAAAACTAAGTTGATGATCGGTTGCATAACGATAAATATCGCTTTTCCGCCATCCTAACAGGGGTCGCTCCACATTAGGATTACGTAATGGTGCGAGTCCACGCCATCCTGTCCCCCTTAAGACATTGATTGCGATCGATTCATAAACGTCATCGAGATGATGCGCAACATAAAGACGACCTCCGTGCTTTTTGCAGATTGCTTCAAAAAACTGGTATCGAGCCTCCCGAGCAGCCGCCTCTGAAGTATTCGGCCCCAAATTTCCATCCGTAGTTTCAAATGGGAGCTTGTATTTTTGAGCGAGTCGCTTGACGAAAGCCTGATCGTCTGCCGAATTGGGACGAATGCCGTGATTGTAATGCGCTACGACTACTTCTGAATCATTGCGAAAAATATGCAGCATCACGACCGAGTCAATACCGCCAGAGACCGCTAAAACCTTTTTCATGTGCTACAATTATTCCATAAGCGGAGAGAAAAAGAAAATGTTAATGGTTGGTTCAAACTTGATTGACTTTCCCGTTTTAAGCCTCCATATCGGTGGCGAAATTGCCCGTACTACTAGAGCAATCATTGACCCGGATAATCTGAAAATCATCGCCTACGTAGTTGATGGCGCAATAATTCACAACGATAAAGAGATTGGAAATATTCTCGACATGAACGATGTGCGCGAAATCAGCGACCAAGGCCTAATCGTCAACTCTGCCGACGTTTTTACAAAGCGTGAGGATGTAATAAAATTTGACAAAATCATGTCGCTGGAATTCAATCTAGTCGGCTTGAAAGTAGTAGACCAGAAAGGCAAGAAACTCGGGAAAGTTGTCGATTATACCGTTGATTCTGGTAGTTTTATCATATATCAACTAATCGTACAGCGACCAATTACGTCTTCGTTTTTTGATCCTCAATTGACCATAAACCGTTCACAGATTGTCGAAATTGACGATTTTAAGATTACAATTAAACACGGTGATTCCAAAGTTAAAGTTAAAAAGAAAAAGGAAATCGCCCAAGAGGAGTTTGTCCCTAATTTTGTTAACCCTTTTAGAAAACCTGGCTACGTACCTTCGGATGAAGATAGCTCGTCCAAAATGTCGGAATAAGTAAAGCCTTGGCGTATTAAATATTGAATTAGTTTTTGTCGATCAGCGTAGCGGTTGGACTTGCGCGCAATAACTTTACGCAATTCTTCGCGCTCATTGCGCATATCGCTGCGCAATACGTCATCTATAATTTTTTGACTAATACCCTTCTTCGTTAGCTCATCTCGGAGCTTTTTAAAGCTAGTCCCTTTTTTGATGTCGCGGTTCTCAACCCATAACTCCGCAAAACGACGATCGTCCAAATGTCCGTGCTGGTCTAGTCGCTCTAGAACAAGCGGAATTAGGCTCGGATCATAGCCGCTCCGAACCGTATCCTTATATTCGCCTGTCTTTGGATTTTTTGTGCGTACTTTTTTGCTGAGGGTTTTACGCCTTAAATAATCGTTAATTTCTTTAGTCGAATGCGGTCGCATTAGGACATATTCGAGTGCGCGGGCGTAAAATTTGCCAAACTCTGAAGCACGTTTTATGTCTTCTAGCTGCTCGAAATTTAGCTTGCGGCCAATTTTGATGCCTAGATCAACGACCTGAGATATATCTAACGAACAATAATATTTGTCGTCTATATATACATTAACCCGATTATGGGCGCGAACCGCTTCTTTAATGTCTGTTACGCGATGGGATTGAGTTTTATCTGCAACCTCATCATCGTCGAAGATGGTAATTGTTTCAAGCATTAATCTTCATCAGTCTTTGCAGCCTCACGAACTTTAGCTTCGATTTCGGCCATAAGTTCTGGTTTCTCTTTAAAGAGTCGCTTTACGGCCTCACGCCCTTGACCGAGCGTATCGCCATTATATTTGAAGAAAGCGCCAGCCTTGTCTATGATGCCGTATTGGACACCCAAGTCCAAAACGTCGCCAGTTTTACTAATGCCCTCGTTGTACATAATGTCAAACTCTGCTGTTCGAAATGGGGCGGCAATTTTATTTTTGACGACTTTAATTTTTGTACGGTTGCCAGCCACATTGTCGCCATCCTTAATCTGACCAATGCGACGAATATCTACACGCACTGATGCATAAAACTTTAACGCATTACCGCCAGTGGTGGTCTCTGGATTCCCAAATAGAACACCGATTTTCATACGAATCTGATTAATAAAGATGACCGTAGCCTTAGTCTTACTGATAATGCCCGTAAGCTTGCGCATGGCTTGAGACATGAGGCGCGCCTGAAGCCCCATTTGCGCATCACCCATATCGCCATCGATTTCTGCCTGCGGAACAAGTGCAGCCACGGAATCAACAATTATCAAATCCACAGCACCAGAGCGTACTAATGTTTCGCAAATTTCTAGCGCCTGTTCGCCATTGTCTGGCTGTGAGATTAATAAATCATCCGTTTTGACGCCAATTTTGCGCGCATAGGCTGGGTCGAGAGCGTGTTCTGCGTCAATAAAAGCAGCCTGTCCACCCTGTTTTTGGATTTCGGCGATTGCATGGAGTGCAAGAGTTGTTTTACCAGAAGACTCTGGTCCATAGATTTCAATAATACGCCCCTTTGGAAAGCCACCACCAAGCGCAAGGTCAAAAGCGAGCGATCCAGTCGAGAATAGCTCAACGTCAATTTTCGATTGCTCACCTAATTTCATAATTGATCCATCGCCGAATTGCTTTGTGATTTGCGATAAGGCTAGGTTTAGAGCCTGTTTTTTACCCTCGTCCATTGCCGGGGTTACATCTTTTGTTTTCTTCGTATCCTTTTTGTCTTTATCTGACATATCCACCGCGTCCTGACTCTTCTTAGCCACTTGAAACCTCCTGTTTTTTATAGTTTTATTTTAACTGATTATCTCGGTAAAATCTAGCACGATGGCGCCTGTAGATTGCGCGTCTTGTGGGTTCGATTTTTTGACATACGAAACGGATCGAATCTTTCGAAATAATACCCTACCATGGTTTCGATGCGATCCCTTATTTGGCTCGGTACACCCTTATTGTCGCGATAAATGCTATTGAGGCGATTAACAACGAGAGGATAACTAATATCGCCAGTACGCAAATCTAAACCGATGCCAAAAATATTCTTTGGGCGGCTATGGTATTTATAAATAAGGTCGTCACGCATTTCGACGAGGTATTCATCTCCGAGAACAATAGAGTTATTATGCACATCTAGAACTGCCCAAATATAGCCGTCGGAACGACGCCTTATTTGGGCAACCTCGCTCGCACTCAGATCCTTTTTCTTCATATACTTCATGCTCCTCCTTTCCGGTAGAGTTTATATTATTAAAAACATGCTTAAAAAATACCATTACAGAGCTAGCGCAAAAAAGCATCAGCTTAATATTTTTGACAAGGCACAGTTTTAAATAGTTCAAAATATGTTAAAATATAGAAAAATACAGTAATAGTAAGGAATAGTCATGAGTGGACATAGTAAATGGGCAACCACCAAACGCCAAAAGGCCGTCGTAGACGCTAAGCGTGGTGCGTTGTTTACGAAAATCGGTAATCAAATTGCAATCGCAGCGCGTAGTGGCACCGATCCAGCTATGAACCCATCACTTGCAATGGTGCTTGAGAAGGCGCGCTTGGCTAACATGCCAAAAGCAAACATCGAGCGCGCAATTGCACGTGTAGCCGACAAAAGCGCCGCTGCATTAATCGAGGAGACCTATGAAGCTTATGGCCCAGGCGGTGTTGGGATTATCATCGAAGTCGCTACCGACAATAAGAACCGTACGATGCCAGAAGTGCGCCACACGCTCGAAAAAAATGGCGGTCGCATGGCGGATCCTGGTTCGGTCATGTTTCAATTTACGCGCAAGGGAGTTATTTTCGTAAAAGCTAAGGGCGACGAAATCATGATGGCCGCACTAGATGCTGGCGCAGAAGACATAGCCGACGAAGAAGATGGGACGACCATCTATACTGCCGCAGGCGACCTTGCCAAGGTACGTAGTGGTCTAATTGGTGCTGGTTACGAAATTGACTCGGCAGAGTTGCAATATGTGCCAAACAATACCGTTCCGGTCGACGAAGAAACTTCAGCAAAAGTGGAGAAAATTCTCGACGCGATTGACGACCTCGATGACGTAGTAGCCGTACATACTAACGCCGAGTAACCTTGACTTATATAGGGTTGTATGATATAATTAAAGGATAGTCCCCCTTTCGAGGGGATTTTCTTGTTACTTCAGGCCCGTCGAGCCGAAACCGCCCAAACGGCCAGTTTTAGAAAGATTTGAGACTTCTTCAAACTCTATACGCTCGTATTTCGTCACGACACCCTGTGCAATGCGCATGCCTGGCTCGACAATAAAATCTTTATCGCCAAAATTCATGAGTAAAATGCGCATTTCGTCGCGAAAATCCGAATCAATAACGCCAATACCATTCATGAGTGAAACGTGATTCTTAAACGATAGTCCACTGCGCGAGGAAAGACGAAGTTCATAGCCACTAGGAATCTCGACACCAATGCCAGTACCAAAATCTTTAATCTCTCCCGGCTTCAAAACATAGGGTTTGTCGAGATAGACATAAAAATCAAAACCAGCCGCACCTTCAGTTTGATAACTTGGGACAATAGCGTCGTCGTGGAACTTAAAAAATTTCATCTTCATACTAAGAATATTATATAAGATGTGATATAATTTCTTCTAGTGGAAGGGTGGCCGAGTGGTTTAAGGCACCGGTCTTGAAAACCGGCGTGG
>DEVX01000079.1 GCA_002363515.1 Candidatus Saccharibacteria bacterium UBA3225
CGATAATAGATTTCCGTTTCTGGATAGTTATTCGCTAAAGCACCCATGTTCATACCGTCGGATACGATTAGACCTTCATATTTGAACTCTTTGCGTAAAATATCTGTATTGATTTTCGACGATAACGTTGCTGGCGTATTGTCGCCAGTTATTTTTGGCAACGCTATATGTCCAGTCATAATGACTTTTGCCCCGTTTCGAATAGCGTACCTAAACGGCACTAAATCACTCTTATCTAACTCGGCACGCGTACATTGAATAATCGGTAAACTGTAATGCGAATCCGTTGAAGTATTGCCGTGTCCAGGAAAATGTTTATATGTTGCAATTACGCCATTCTTCTCTAATCCCTGCGCAAGCGCTACAGACATCTCTGCAACAACCTGAGGGTCTTTCGAAAAGCTACGCGGTCCAATAACGACATTATTCGGATTCGAATATACGTCAGCATCTGGCGCAAAATCAACATTGATACCAATCGCACGCATTTCTTCCGCCATTACACGCCCAACATCTTGAGCGAGCGCCTTATTCCCCGTTGCACCAAGTCGATACATATTTGGGATATTCGTAGCTACCCTATCGGTAACTCTAGCCATTCGCTGCACTAGTCCACCCTCTTGGTCGGTCGCGATAATTAACTGCGTCTTCGCGTTCTTTTGTAAATCTTCAACCAATTTTCGAGTACTAGAAAGAGTACTATAATTCCCCTCCATTAGGATATAACCGCCATACGGAGCTGTTTTGAGTTGCTTAATTTCAGCTTCCGAAACTGTAATGCCTTTATTTTCAACAATAAGCAACTGAGCGATTTTTTCATCTAAGGTCATAGCGTCGAGCTTTTCCTTGATAAGATCAACTGGCTCTGGCTCTGGCTCTGGTATATTTTTCTCTTCTGGCTTCATCGTTGCGTTCTCCGACTCATTTTTAGCTTCATCGTTGCGTAAGATATTTGGCGCAATCACTATTGCTGTAACAATAGAAGAAAGCAGAAAAAGGGCGCATAGAATAATAATCTTTTTTCTCATACGCCCTTCTTTCTTAATCAATCTTTGCCGTCAAGGAAGGCACCTGATTGGCGCGACCACAAGTGATGATATGCGCCATGCTTCTTTAGCAATTGTTGATGCGTACCTTGCTCTTTTATTTTACCATTATCAAGCACAATAATGCGATCAAGGCTTGCAATAGTCGAGAGACGATGTGCAACCACAATGCTTGTGCGGCCCTTCATAAGCTTAACGAGCGCATCCTGAATGAGCGCCTCCGATTCCGAGTCAAGCGCGGATGTAGCCTCGTCGAGAACCAGAATTGGCGCGTCTTTCAAGATTGCTCGCGCAATAGCAACGCGTTGACGTTGTCCGCCCGAGAGCTTAATGCCGCGTTCTCCGACTAAGGTATCGTAGCCATTTGGCAGATCTTTGATGAACTCGTGTGCATTAGCGAGCTTAGCGGCGCGTACAATCTCTTCGTGAGAAGCATCTGGACGAGCATAGGCGATATTATCAGCAATACTGCGATGGAAAAGAGCCGTCTCTTGCGGAACATACGCGATGGCCTCGCGAAGACTAACTTGTTGAACTTTACTAATGTTTTGACCATCAATTAAGATCTCACCGCCCTGAACATCAGCAAAGCGTAAGAGTAGCTTTGTAAGAGTGGTCTTACCAGAGCCCGAAACGCCCACTAGACCAACACGTTCACCTGGCTTGATGTGAAGAGAGAAACCTTCAAAGATAGCGTCCTTAGCATCGGCATGTCGGAAGGTGATGTTATCAAATTTAATGTCACCTTTTCGCGCAATTAGCGGCTCAGCATCTTCTAGGTCCTGAACTTGATCTTCGGTGTCGAGAATTTGTGTCATCTCGTACGCGTCGCCGAATACGCGGTTCATGTGCTTAAAAATACCGTTAACATTCCATAACTCTCCCATAATGCTCATCGAGTAGTTAACAATCAAGATGAGAGTCGAAATAGACAAGCCAAAGATTGGCGTACCAGCCATCATGAAGACTACCAAGATTGCAATGATGCCGATATTAACAAAGTTAAAGGCTAGATCACGTTTCATGGTAGCGTTCATTTGCGCTAAACCAGCGTTATAGCTAGCGCGGTTGAAGTTAGCATAACGGTGACGTTCGTGCGACTCGCGACCATACGATTTGACCGATAGAATGTTTGATACGGAGTCTGCGAGCTGGCCAGTCTGTTTGTTTTCAGCCTCAGCGCGTTCCTTGCTAAGATGCGAGATACGCTTGAAGGTTAATGCTGAACATGTCACATAGAGCGCTATAAATATAGTCAATCCGAGCGCAAAGAGCGGTGCGCGCGGTACGAGAACAATCATGATGAAGGCTATCATCGATACGAGATAGATGATGTCAAAAATCATGAGGTCAAAGAAGCGTTCAAATGAGCCGACGAACTTGTTTGTTTGCGAAACGAGCGAGCCAGAAAAACGGTCGCTATGAAATTGCATCGACTGCGAACTGACTGCGTTAAAACAAACTGTTGCCAGATCATATAGAACTTTTAGCTCATACTTCCAACACCAATAAACGCGAAGCCAACCCAAGATGGCGCTACCGCCTAGATACAGACCAATTAAGGCGAGGCCTTGCGGGAGTAATGTTGGTATAACTTGATCGTTCGGGATTCCTGCCGAAATCGCGTCGATCATGTTGGCAAAGATTAATGGTATTAAGGTTGTGCGAATTAGTACGACGATTGGCGTCGATATAATCGTGCCAATTGCGTACCATTTGTACTTTTTGGAACAATGCCAATAGTAGTACAGCGTGCGCTTCGCAACCGACGCGCGCTGCTTGCTATTTTGTTGTTTTGTCATATATTTCCTCTTAATGTTTATTTGCGCATATAAAAACGCGCCGTTTATTGTTGTTTCGACGCGTTTTAAAGAAATTCTTTAGTTAATGGCAGTGACTTTGAAGACCTTACCGTTTGGTAAGACTGCTTCTTCGCCAACCTTCTTACCGAGAATGGCTTTCCCGATAGGTGACTCGTCGCTAATCTTTCCTTCGAGCGGATTCGCCTCTACGGCTCCGACAAGCGTGTACTGACTAGCCTTGCCGGCCGACTCGAGAGAAACTATGCTACCCATAGTAACTTTTTGCTTACTGCCACTTTTAATAATCTTTGCATGAAGCAAGATGTCTTGAATTTCTAAAATGCGTCCTTCGACTACTTTTTGCTCTCCGCGAGCAGCGCTGTAGTCTTCGTTTTCGCTAAGGTCGCCATACGAACGAGCGAGAGCAATTTTCTCGGCGATTTCTGGTCGACGCGCGATAAGTTGTTCTAATTCTTTTTCTAAATCTTTACGACCTTCTGCTGTAATACTAACTGTCTTAGCCATATGTCCCTCCTTCTCCTTTTAAACATAATCGGGAATTCGTGTTAATTTCTAAGAAAGTTTACTAGTAAACTCGTCTAAGGTCAAGAGTTTCGTTTCGCCAGTTTTACGTTCTTTTATTTCGACTTTTCCGTCTGCTAAAGTTTTATCGCTAACGACCACACGAACTGGGATTCCCATTAGCTCTGCATCGGCGAATTTCTCGCCTGTACGTGCGTTTTCGCGGTCATCTAGCAAAACATCCTCTGGAGCCATATCGTGTAGCTCTGCGGCCTTTTTTATGCCCTCTTCGCCAATGCCAATAAGATAATACTTGTACGGAGCGATTTCCTCCGGCCAGATTAGTCCTTTATCGTCACTGAGCTTTTCGGCGATTACGCCCATCACGCGACTTGGTCCTATCCCGTAACTGCCCATAAAGACTTTTTGCCGTTTGCCATCTTCATCATTAAAACAAAGATCTAGAGCGTCTGAATATTTATAGCCAAGGGTAAAGATATTTCCCACTTCCGCCGCTTTGCATTTTTCAAGGTTCTTTTTGTCGAGGCCGAGATCTTTTAGTGTTTCGTCAGTATAAACCTCTTCATTGACAGCAATTCCCTTCTCGCGGTCGAGATAAATTATATCCTCGCCAGCGTCACATAAGGTTTGGAATTCGTCGCTGAATTTACTAAACGATCCGCCAGACGCAAAGGTACGGAATGTACTGTCGCCAATGCCCAAACGGTCGAAGATTTTAAGATACGTTTTTGACACTTTTTCGTAAAATAAGTCGTGCTGTTCGCGGTTTTTACTAAAGCTATATAGATCTTTCATTAAGAATTCTCGCGTACGCATAATGCCAGACTTGGCGCGTAACTCATTACGGAACTTAGTCTGGAACTGGTACGCATAAATGGGGAGATCCTTATAGCTAGAGATAAATGTCTTCATTAAATGCGTTAGCGCCTCTTCATGTGTCGTAGCAAGGCCGAGTTCGCCGCCGGCGTTCAGTTTCGTCTTAAACCAAACATCTAAAACTTTATCATCCCAACGTCCGCTCGCTACCCAGGCATCCTTTGGCTGCAAGCTAGTCATACGAAGCTCTTCGCCGCCAATCGCGTTAATCTCTTCGCGAATAACCTGAACAATTTTATCCAAAGTGCGCATACCGAGAGGTAAGTAATCATAAACCCCAGCCATTTCTTTATAGATATATCCGGCACGCAAAAGATATTTCGCACTTCGACTAACTTCGTCGGCCGGTGCGTTTTTCGTGGTTTTAGTAAATGATTGACTTAGCTTCATAATTATTATCCTATCATAGATTTAATACTTTACAAATAAGTTATTTATTGTCTGCTAGTGCTTATGCTAAACTATCATACTCTTCAACTGAGGAAATAAGTAGCTCGCGGCCTTTGTTGCCACTTGCCGACTCGCCCACTATACCCAAGTCTGAAAGCTCGTCGATAATTGCCGCCGCACGGCCATAACCGATACGTAAACGACGTTGCAAAAGCGATGTTGAGATTTTTCCTTCACGAAGCGCAACTTCTACAGCTTGGCGCTTAATGTCGCCACCGCCGCCGCCCATATCAACACCAACGCTAGCCGCTCCTTTGCCACCCAAAACAACAGTCTGAGAGGTTACTTCGTTATTGTAGTTAGCGGGCGCCTGTTGACGTAAGAAATCGGTGACCTTGGCTATCTCTGGGTCGCTCAAGAATGCGCCCTGAACGCGTAGTGGCTTTCCCATCATCTCAGTAGTAAGAAAGAGCATATCGCCCGAACCGAGTAGTTTTTCAGCGCCGCCCATGTCGAGCATAACGCGCGAATCAGTATTATTGTTTACTGCAAAGGCGATACGTCCCGGAATATTAGCTTTTATTAAACCAGTAACAACTTTAACTTCTGGACGCTGGGTGGCAAGAACAAGATGGATGCCGGCAGCGCGGCCCTTTTGGGCAATGCGTACAATTAAGGTTTCAAGTTCTTTTCCTGCCATCATCATGAGATCCGCCATCTCGTCTACTACCACGACAATATATGGCATTTTACCATTGTCGTGCTTCTGCTCATTCCCATCTTCATCCGTAATGGCAACTGGGGTTCCCTCTTTTGCCATTTTTTCATTATAGTCAACAATATTCTTTACGCGCACATCCTTCATGGTCGTATAGCGCGACTCCATTTCTTTGACTGCCCACTGCATGGCGCTGAGAGCTTCGGAAACGTTAGTTATCACTGGTGCCAATAGATGCGGAATTGCGTCATAAGCAGCCATTTCTACCTGTTTTGGGTCTATGATAATTAACCGCAAATCCGCCGGAGAATTATGATAAAGCATAGACGTAATCAAGGTATTTGTCATGACGGACTTACCAGAGCCAGTTGTACCGGCAATTAATAGATGCGGCATTTTAGCCAAGTTGCCCATAATTGGACGGCCAGAAATATCTTTGCCGACCGCAAACGCGAGCGGTTTGTCGGCAATAATCTTGTGCCACTCATTAGACTTCAGCAATTCATGTAAACCAACACTAGCAGCTTTATTGTTTGGAATTTCGATGCCAACCGTGCGAGTTCCGGGAATTGGAGCTTCGATGCGGATTTTATCTTTTGCTAGATTTAAGGCTAAATCGCGATCTAAGGTGGCAATTTTACTAACCTTTACCCCTGCGGGCGGACGAAGCGTATATTGCGTAATACGGGGGCCAACATTGGCTCCTTCTACCTCAACATTAATTCCGAATTGCTCGAGCGTGTCTTTGATAATGGCAGCATTGCTGTGGGTGTCGCCAGGATCGGCAGGAGAGCGTTTTTTGCTAAGAAGATCCATGGGTGGCATTTCCCAGTTCGGGTCATTGACCGCTAATAGAGTAGTTGGCTCGTCGACGGCTGCTGGCTTTTCTTCGCTAGTAGACTTCTTCGCAAGGAGGCCATGTTTTTCTTTCTTGTGGTCGGCAATTTCAACATTTGAGTTGACCTTAAAATTCTTCAGACCGTCATCGTCGCCGTCGTCAATATTACGACCGACCGTAGCGCGTCGCATAACTTTTGCGTTTTTGACATCCTCCTCATTCTTGCTAGTCCTGAAAATAGAGCTGATTTTACGGAATAAAGCAGCAGGAGTTTCTGCATACATGAATAATGCGGTAATTAATATCAGTACCACATAAGCAAAAATCGCAACACCGTTGCCAAGCGTTTTGACGGCAACGCTATTTAAACCATCGCCGATGACGCCACCAGTGGGAGGCTCTTTGCCGTAGCTAGGCACACCAAAAATCCCGCAAAACCAGAAGATCATTAAAGCCGAGGCAACCCAAACGCTAGCATCGAGGCGATTATTCTGTGCACGAAAAATCATGACAGCTAGATAGGTTAGTAAAAATGGGAATAAGTAGGTGGTATATCCAAAGATTTTCAGAAACACATCATTAACATTCTGAAGAACAACACCGCCCTTCCCCATCCACGTAACTACAAATACGATCGCTACGCAAATCATCAATAGGGCCATTATTTGGCGCCAAAAACCTCCGGGCAGTTCGTGCGAGCTAGTAACTTCTTGTGTCTTTTTCCTTCTTCCGCGTTTTTTTGTTGCCATATGTGGATATTATATCATAAAAAATAGGGGGAAAGCATAAGCTTTCTCCCTATCAAAAGGCTGTTTTATATTCTACTTAAAGAGGTCTAAAACTTTGCTATAGTCATAGTCCTCGTAATCGTCATAGTCATACTTGCTGTTTTTACCATAAAACTTAACGAGTAATTGTACGAATACGAGAATAAATGCAATTATTGCAATGCCAGCTGCCGCAATGCTAACAATGCGCAAGATGGAGGTTTTGCCAGCAGCGATTTGTTTGCCGATGAACCACATCGCACATGCGCCAATAGCGCTAATAAGCGTTGGCAAGAAGCTATTAAGCCATAGTTCGCCTTGATCGAAGCTTTTGCCGCGCCCAAGCGACATTAATGAGTAAAGCGCAATTCCTATCATATCGATGGCATAAACTATGACAAATCCCAAAAATAGTTTGGAGATATTGCTCCAGGATTTCTTCATCGCTTCCGCATCAGTAACCTTACCAATGGTGACCAAGCCAAATATGCCAAATGCTACCGCAAATAGTGCCGTCAGCAACAATGTTGGCACCGCAGCATTGCTTCCCATGAAGCGGCCAAAGAACGGAATCGAAAAGACCCATTTCTTCGTAAAGCCCGCAATAGCGGAAAAGATTGCGCTATATCCGAGGAATAGCGACAACGCAATAGCCCAGGCATTTGCGGCCGACAAGCTTTTGCGCTCCAATTTAATAGTAGGCATCTTTACCGGCTCCACAACCGGCTGATTAGATGATTCTGCCATATTTACTCCATATTAATTATGCTATTATTATATACCAAAAATATCCAGCCGATGCTGGATATTTTTGAGTCATATGCACATATTAGGATTTTTGATCTACGCCTTTCATAGATAGGCTGAGGCGACCTTTGTCGTCAATTGCATCAAGGCGAACATTAATCTCGTCGCCAACCTGCAAGGCATCAGTGACTTTAGCAAGTCGCTTATCACTAATCTGCGAAATATGTAACATACCATCGATGCCCGGAAGAATATTTACAAAAGCACCAAAGTCTTTAATTGAGACGACTTTGCCTTTATAAATCTTGCCCGGTTCCGGTTCCTCGACGAGTGATTTAATCCAATTTAGGGCTTTTTCAATCTTTTCCGTGTCCGCAGCGGCTACGGTAACTAAACCATTCTCCTCAATGTTAATCTCAGCACCCGTTTCGGTCGTAATCTTATTAATAGTCTCGCCGCCTTTACCAATAATTGTACCAATCTTGTCTGGATTGATCATGAGTTTTTCGATGCGTGGAGCATATGGGCTGAGATGATCGCGTGGTCCATCGAGCACTGAAAGCATATGTTTCATAATAAACATACGACCATCATGCGCTTTCTTGATAGCTTCCGAAAGAACGCTAACTGGAAGGCCATGAACCTTCATATCCATCTGGAGAGCCGTAATACCTTCAGTAGTACCGGTAACCTTGAAATCCATATCGCCAGCGAAATCTTCAGCATCCATCAAATCGGTTAAGACATACGGCTTATCACCATCCATCATGAGACCCATTGCGACACCGGCGACTGGGCGCTTAAGCGGAACGCCAGCGTCCATCAACGCGAGGCATGAGCTACAAGTGGCAGCCATAGAGGTTGAGCCATTTTGAGACATAATCTCGGTCACGCTGCGGATAGCATATGGAAATTCTTCTTCACTTGGAAGAACTGGCATCAAAGCACGCTCGGCAAGATAACCGTGTCCAATCTCGCGACGACCCGGGCTACCGATGCGACCAACTTCGCCAACCGTATAGCTAGGCGCATTATAGTGGTGCATATAGCGACGAGTGCCGTCAGTAACTTCCATTGTATCAACGAGCTGAGCATAGCTAAGCGGCGCTAAAGTGACAATATTCATAGCCTGCGTGACGCCACGAGTAAAGAGACTGGAGCCGTGCGTGCGTGGCAAAATACCAACCTGAGAACTGAGTGGACGAACCTCGTCAAGCTTGCGACCATCCGGGCGAATACCATCCTCGATAATGTGCTTGCGGACGTCTTTCTTGACGGCAAGCTCAAAGGCTTCAGAGTAACCAGCACGGAAGTGCTCATCGTAATATTCGGTCTTAGTAGTCATCTTTTCTTCTTCAGACATTTTGTCGGTCACACCAGCTTCTTCGTCGGTGATTTCTTTAGCGAATTCGTCATGCATTTCCCACTTGATTTCATCAATCAAATTATTGCGCTCGACGGTGTTTTGAGTGCGAAGATTATCGCCAAGCTTGCCAACTATCCATTTATCGACTTTAGCCTGAACCTCTTCGCTTGGTAGAACGAGAGTGTATTCCTTTTCTTCAACGCCGACCTTTTCGCGCAATTCATTCTGAAGTTTGATGGCTGGTTGGATCATCTTAAGACCCCATTCGAGACCGCCAATAATGACGTCTTCTGGAACCTCATTAGCACCAGCTTCAACCATCGTAATGCCAGAATCCTTACCGGCAACCACGAGATCAAGATCGGAAGCTTCGCGCTCTTCTGGAGTAAGGAATGCTTTATATTCGCCATTGACGCGGCCAATACGCAGACCAGCAATTGGACCATCAAATGGAATACCAGCAAGCATAAGGGCGCTAGAAGCGGCAATCATTGCAATGACATCTGGGCGGAAGTTTGGATCCATCGAAAGTACGGTTGTAACAACCTGGACTTCTTGGCGGTAGCCCTTCGGGAAAAGTGGGCGAATTGGACGGTCAATTAGGCGACCAATCAGAACGGCGTTATCAGAAGGCTTGCCTTCGCGTTTGATGAATTTGCTACTGCTAATCTTGCCAGCAGCATAGTATTTTTCTTCATAATCAATAGAGAGTGGGAAGAAATCTTGGACAACTGGTTTGGTACCAACTACGACTGAGCCAAGCACGACCGTATCGCCATAGGTGACTAATACTGACGAAGTAGTGCGGAAGCCAACACGATTGACCTCTAGACCGAGTTTGCGACCACAAAAATCAGTTTCCAACTTGAAAGTTTTCTTTCCGCTGGGATTGATAATTTCCATTGTATTTCCTTTCTTCGAGAAAATAATAAATATCTATGGCCGTAGCGCGCTACTACCGCGATGGGTATCTATCATTTTCTCGATATTTGATACTTAGCTTATTATACCACACTCAAGGCATTTTCACCAGGATAAGCATTGACTTTTTTAGTCATTCATGTTACAATTACGAATGGTATTCTAAATCTCAGTAGAATACGGCATGCCGTAGAGAAGGGAGTGATAATATGGCATTTAAAGTGATACGTGTTGTAGACGAGGGCAAGAACCAGGAGGTCCATATACTCGGGGACGATAACACTTTCCGAGATGAAGACAGAATCCTCAATGTCTGGGCGCAGGTCCGCGGCGAGCGTAACGCTTCTCTGCTCATTGAGGTAGGCGATGGGCGTGAACTGGTGCTAAAGATTTTCAGCGGCACCGTGAAGCTGCCCGAGCCCAAGAAGACAATCTGGGCTAGCAAACTGGTCGTAGATGCAAACCTGTTCAGGAGCGAGGCGACCGGCAAGATTCTTGATCTGACCCAGGATTTATGGATGCCGATCAAGAAAAAGTTCAAGGCAGTTGTCGCCATGAAGAAGGAGGTCGCAAAGCAGGAAAAAATCGCTCAGACGACTCGCAGCGAGGAACGCCGCAAGAATGCACTTGCGGCACTGCGTAGTGCCACAGACCAGCTCGAAGCATTCCTGGCCGACGAAAAAGTAATTGAAGATGGTCTCTTTATTACTTTCCTGGCCGGCTCGCGCGGGAACAGAAACAACTTGGCCGTACTCGACCTGATGACTAACAACTGCATGCGCGAAGAGATTCGCGAGGCAATCGAGTCCGCAAACAAAGACACATCCAGAGAGGAAATCAACGGAATCGTCGAGGAGGAGTTTGCGCGTCGTTCGGCTAGCGCTCAGCGCTGCGCAGTAGCAAAGGTTACCGAAGCGCTGGCGAAGCGCGCCAAGTCGCCGACATTGAACGCTCATGAACTACAAGAACTGTCAATAAGTTTCTGCGAAAAGCTCGATGAGCAGATTATGAATGGCGAGCTCGAGACTCGCCCGTCCGCCTAACAATACGTAGCACCAAAGGGGCCCGCCCAGTGGGCTCCTTTTTCTTACCAAAAAGCCATAAAAAATCTGACTCTTTGCAGAGCCAGATTTGAATAGCGATATTATTTGCGGAGACCGAGTTTTGCAACGGTAGCTTTGTAAGTCTCGAAATCGGTGCGTTCAAGATACTTGAGGAGTTTCTTGCGCTGGCCGACCATTTGGATAAGACCGCGCTTAGCCATGAAGTCGTGCTTGTTGGCCTTGACGTGCTCGGTAACTTCTTTGATACGATCAGTCAAAATCGAAACCTGCACCTCTGGGGAACCGACGTCCTTATCGCTACGAGCGAGCTTCTTGATCGCCTTAGCCTTGTTATCTTTTGTAATCATATTGGGGTAATTTTAACACAGAACTTAAAGAGTTGCAAGGCGTAACTTATGAGTATCTTCCTAGTCGTTGACTTTTTTACGTTTTTCGATATGTTTCAGGATTGCCAATATAAACAGACAGAGTAGAGACATTGTGAAGCCCACTGCTAATAACGTTTCGCCCACGTCTATAAATGTATAATATTGAATCTGTAACTGTAGAGGTGGGTCCTGATAAGGAATACCGGCTTTACCTAAGATATAATACAGGCCGACAAATACTATGACCGCGCCAGCTATTGCAGTCGACTCGAGCAGCTTTTTGCCTAGCGTTATTAGCCTCTTTGTGTTTTGCTTACTCATTTTCCTCCTGCTATTTATTATTCATATATTTAACTAGTGCGGAACGCAAATCTTTGACTGGGAGCACAAACTTGTCTTTGATAGTAGCCGGCGCAATTGCATTCTTGAAACCAAGCTTCTTCGCCTCAGCAATGCGACGATCAGGTGCTACGACACTTCGGATCTCCCCGCCAAGACCAACTTCACCAAACACGACAACTTTTTCATCTAGCTTCCGCGCCGCCGCCGCGCTAGCGATGGCCATACAGATAGCCAAATCGGCTGCAGAATCGTTTAGGCGTAGACCGCCAACTACATTGATAAAAATGTCTTTGTCTTGAAGTTTTAATTTAGTACGTTTCTCTAAGACAGCAATTAGCAGATTGAGACGATTCAAATCGAAGCCAGACGCCGTGCGTTTTGGATAACCGAAGTTAGTCGGATTAACCAATGCTTGGATTTCTACTAAAAGCGGCCGCGCACCTTCGATAGTGGCCATAATAATACTGCCGTCCGTATTTTGACGCTCGGAAAGAAGTGCCTCGGATGGATTCTTAACCTCCGAAAGACCTTTATCGGCCATTTCGAATATTGCCACTTCTGCCGTAGAGCCAAAACGGTTTTTTACGGCGCGAACAGTCTTAAAACCACCATAGCGGTCTCCTTCGAAATTGAGCACAACATCTACAAGATGCTCGAGGACCTTCGGTCCAGCCAGAGTGCCGTCTTTTGTAACGTGACCAACGATAATAACTGCAGTATTGCTAGTCTTCGCAGCACGTATTATCAGGTTGCCACAACCGCTAACCTGACTAACCGTACCTGGGGCCGAGCTAATTTCCGCTAGGCTTAGGGTCTGAATAGAGTCAACTATCACAAGTTCATACTCGCCTTCCTCGATAGTCTTTGCTATATCATTGCCAGATGTCGAGCTAGCAAAATGTAACTGTCCCGAGGCAGCACCAAGGCGGACGGCGCGCATTTTTACTTGACTAGCCGACTCCTCACCAGAAACATAAAGAACTTTATGATTATCATTAGATATTTTTGCGCAAATTTGCATTAATAGAGTAGACTTGCCGATACCTGGTTGCCCCGCAAGCAAGCTAACCGAGCCCAATAGTATACCGCCACCCAGAACAGTATTAAGATCTAAAAAGCCAGTAGATAAACGCTCGCCAATATCAGTCGACTCGATAGTATTAATCGAGACTGCTTGTAATTTTTTACCAGAAACTGCACCACGCGCGAGTGCGCCCTTTATTTCTTGCTCGGTAGGCACAACCTGCTCAAGCAAAGTATTCCATTCGCCACAATTTTCGCAACGACCTGCCCATTTCGCATAGCTAGCGCCACATTTTTGACAAACATACCTCGACTTTTGTTTAACCATATTTACAGTTTAGCATGCGAGTTTGTCAGAAATAAGCATCAGCTTAATTTACAAAAAGTGAGTACTTGCCTTTTAGCTCTAATGAGATGACAAATAGGGACGAAGAAATCACCGAGCCCGATGAATCGCGAATTATTTAAAGATAGCCATCTCTACGGTAAAAATCACCCCGCATTGTTCCCAATGCGGGGTTTTTCATGTTTTATCTAATCACCTCGTCGATAATGCCATATTTTTGCGCCTCTTCGGCGGACATCCAATTGTCGCGATCCATATCCTTCTCGACGGTTTTAACATCCTTACCAGTATTCTTCGACATAATATCAATGGTGAGTTTCTTGAGGTATACTCCCTCTCGGAGAGCAATTTCTTGATCGGTAATTTTGCCTTTTGTCCCCGAGCTTGGTTGGTGAATCATAATGCGAGCATTCGGCAAGGCGTAACGCTTTCCTTTTGCGCCAGACGCTAAGAGTAGAGCGCCCATTGAGGCCTGCAAGCCTATACCGATAGTCTGGACGTCTGGTTCTATATAATTCATCGTATCGATAATCGCGAGGCCATCATAAACCGATCCACCAGGCGAATTGATGTATAATTTAATATCCTTCTTTGGGTCTTCGTAAGCCAAATGCAACAGCTGTGCAATTACAATATTGGCAGTCTGTGGGGTCACTTCGTCGCCCATAAAGATGACGCGCTCCTTTAGAAGGCGCGAATATATATCATAAGCCCGTTCGCCGCGGTTTGTTTCCTCAACCACGGTCGGGACTAAATAATCCTTAACCTGTTCCATATCTTTATGATATATGTTTAGCACTCACAAGTCAAGAGTGCTAATCACTGTTTAGTGATATCTTCTTCTTTTTTGAAGTTGCTATTAATACTGCCGTAGAGTTCACTAGAGCGAGCGACATTTTGATTATATTGTTTTACAATCTCGTTCGCTTCGTCAACTAACTTTGAAAGTTTTTGGTATTCCTCATTTAGCGCCGCTTGGCGCGCCACGAGCGCGGCTCGGTCTGCATTAAAAGAGTCCCGGTCTGCATAATATCCATCGCTGGCACGGCGATTAAAAGCGTCGATATCGCTAGTTAATTTTTCAGATTTTTTGCGATACGACTCAGTGAGTGAATCGATTTGCGCCCTCATGCTATTTATTTTATTTAGCTGCTCATTCATTTCATTTTGCAGTGAAACGAACTTGCCGTTATAAGCTTCAAAATACGAATGGATTTTATCGTGATTTTTGAAGACTTTGCTGTAATGGTCTCGAAGATCTTGTGGTAATTCGGACGGTTTTAGTTCGACGCCAATTATGGAATGAAGCTCATCTACGAAGTTTTCTTCAGAATAAGTCTTCATATGTTCCTTAAGCTGCCCTTCATGCGTTTCGTATACGCGTCGCAATATTGGCTCTAGTTTTTCTTTCGTGTATGGTTTTTCCCGATGCCAATACGCATGAAGTAGTTCGTGCGCAAGCACAGCCTCCTTTATGCCATCCAGTTCTTCATTCGTAATGTCATAAACATAAATATGCCAGTCGTCATAACAGCCCAATACCGAAGTCTCAGCCGTAACTGCCGGACAGTTACGATTGAAATCGTCCGCATTTTGGAGCTCGGCCTTTGAAGCTCGAACAATGCGAGTTCCTTTCTTGGTTAGTTCAATATTTTCGATTGTCTGTGCCATCTCAGTGCTAGGCTGATACGACAGGCTAGTAAAGATATCTATAATTGCCTGATAATCGAGAAAATATACTAGCGCTGCCCCAACGCAAAACGATATTACCCACGAAAGAATATGTTTTTTTACAGATTTTTTCTTAGCTGGTTTCGATTCTGTCGTGGAAGCCACTCGAGCTTCGGATATCGTGTCGTTTTTGGGCAGACCTTCATTGCTGGACATTATAGGTTGCGTCTGATTTGGAGCTGGATTCATTTAATTATTCTCTGAGTAGACTTTAGGCGGCGGCTAGTTCTGGATTTTGATTAGCCGAATCATCAACGGCCGTCTCCGGCTCGTCCTCGTATGGCAAAGTGCCACCTAGAAACTTTACCATAGCCTCAAGAGCTGGCAGTACTTTTTCGCCAATGAAAGTCGACTCCTCGCGGTAATAATTGGTTTCCCCCTGGATATATACAGAGCTATCAAAGTCAAAATGGACCCCATTCCCATATGCACGATCATGCCAGTTAGCGCTTTTGTCGAGTTTTTCCTGACTTTTCTTAATTAACTTGCACAACCTGGCAAGTCTCGAAACTGGAAATGTGCTCTTTCCGTAATCGGGAGACGTTATCGCTAGCGCACTTATGCTATTCCCATAATTACGATACACATACTCTCGAACGTCCTGCGGTATTTCTGGCGCACCTTCTCGATTTACGCAAAGTACTTCGTTCATATAATCATCCGGCGTACGCTCCAGCGCATGCTTAATTGCTTGGTACTCTCTATTAGCCTTCAGCGCGCTTTCATGAAGCGCCAGCCCAGTGTTTTCATGCCGTTCAGCTAATTCTTTCCGCGTAATCATGAGCTTCTCCATTATTTCGCGTTGCTCATCAGTGAACTCACCCCTATCTGCGGCGTCACCTTTTTTACGCATCTCATCCGCCTCGGCTTCGAGCTGGTCAGCATATCCCTCGCGGCTCAGTCCCGTTCTCTCGAGCCTCTTCTGGATGGCCGAAGGAAGCTCGCCGTCTCCGCGCAATATCTTAACGCGAGCGCGATGACTAGCCTCCACAGTATAGAAGCGTTCTGCTATCTGAGCTCCATTTGGCCTTTCTTTCAAGAGCATCTCTATTATTTGATCTGGCAAATCTTCAGTAGGCGTTCTTTCTCGTAAAAGTCCTGCCATCTCCATACGTTTCTTGTAGCTATCTTCATATTCGTCTCGATTTTTGCGATCGATTCTAGCCCTATCTAGTGCATTCACGTAGTTATGTAGCTCTTTTCCCCGTTCGGAAAATTGTTCCAGGAACCGCCAATCTTCCCTAGATAGCCCGCCGCTTGCTTCTTTGCTTTGCATTATTTTTAATAGCGATTTGCGCCGAGCGTCACTGTCACTGCCGCCTTCGACATCTTCATTAAGCATATCCATAAGCTTTAGGTTTCGCTCAATGCGCAATGCCCCGCCTAGAATTGGCGGCTTATGATTGCGCATTTCGAGAGTGCCACTGTAGCCTTCTTGTTCGATCTTGTTCTTTATATAGCTAACCATTTCAAAGTATGAACCACTCGTGCGGCTATCGTTGCAGAGTTCGTAATATCTGTTTATGCCCGCAAGTGTTTCTTGGTCAGAAATCATCAAAAACTTATAGTCGTAGCTGTCTGCCAGCTCAGTATTGCCGGATTCTAGAGCGGCCTTCTTTTTCTCCTCTAACATGTCTTCGATTTCGCACAATACGCCAATTTTCGATACTGGGCGGTCTTCTGGAGATATATCAGCAATATGAGCCTGATAGTCTTCATAAATATCAAAAGCTTCTTTTCGCGTTAGAGCACGACCACTGCTTGGACAGGTGTTTAAAATATCGATATACTGTTCTACGAAGCGCACTCGCTCGCGGTTCTTTTCTGGAAGACTATCGAGCATCTCCTTCTTAGTCTTAGCATCGATCTTATAATATAGTAATTTATATTCTAGTGTGGCAGTCTGATGGTCCAGTTCACTCTCTTGCTCTCCTGGATCAAGGTCGAGCGCCTCTTCTTCTGAAGTATCCGCTTCCAAATCATCCTGTTTTGGCGCCTCATTGTTTCGACCACTAGTCTCGCGTTTTTTCTTAGGTAAAAGATTAGAAAAGTTAATAGGGCTCTTTTTTGTCTTTTCCGCCGCGTCGCGGAAATACCACTTATCATCATTATTAGTGCCGTCGAGTTCCCGTATCGTATCTTCGAAGGATTGCCTCATTAAAATATTACTCCTAGCTAGATTCCCTTAAGTAATATTATACACGATTGCGCTTATTCTTTGGCTAAGGAAAATATGAATTTGTCTTTTTTGAAGTCAATTTTAGCAATTTCGCCTTTATTTAATTTGCCAGCAAGAAGATTATCCGCAATAAGACTCTCGACGTTATCTTCGATCTGACGGCGAAGTGGGCGAGCGCCATTTTTTGCGTCATAGCCTTTATCGATTAATTCCTTTTTCGCCGACGGTGTTAACTGTAGACCGACTGATTTGGTCGCTAGACGCTTCTTGAGGTCTTCAATCATATTGTCAAAAATGCACTCAACATTCTTCTCGCTGAGGGCGTTGAATGTGATGATTGAATCAAAACGATTGACCAATTCTGGGCGCATCAATTTGCGCAGAGCCTTCATCGCACTAGCCTCATTGGCGGCGTGTTCAGCCTCAAGCGCTTTAGCGTCTTTTTTGGTCTTTGCCGAAAAGCCCATCTCGTTTTCGCGATACATTTCTTCCGCGCCAAGGTTGCTAGTCAAAATAATAATCGCATTATTAAACTTAACCTTGGTTCCATGACCGTCAGTCAAAGTGCCATCTTCAAGAATCTGCAACAAAATATTAAATACGTCTGGATGAGCTTTTTCAATCTCATCAAATAACACTACCGAATATGGGCGGCGACGAATTTGCTCCGTAAGCTTGCCGCCATCGTCGTAGCCAATATAGCCAGCCGGCGCACCGACGAGTCGACTAACATTGTGCTTTTCGCCAAACTCAGACATATCGATCTTTATCAACGAATCTTCGCCGCCAAATACCTCACGCGCAATAACTTTTGCTAATTCCGTTTTACCAACACCGGTAGGACCCATAAAGATGAAAGAGCCAATTGGGCGATGCAAGTCTGCAATCCCTGAGCGTCCACGGCGGATCGCCTTACTAACGGCTTTAATTGCCTCGTCTTGACCAATAATGTCTTTACTTAGATGCTTCTCTAGATTTACCAAGATCTCCTGCTCGGAGCCATGTACGCGGCTAACTGGAATACCAGTTTTTAGACTAATTGCCGTCGCAAGATCATCCGACGTAACAGCTGGCGCCTCATCCAACTTTTTGTTGGCTTTTTCTAGCTTTTTTAGCTCTTCTTCTATTTGTGCGGCACGCGTTTTATACATAGCCGCTTTTTCATAATCTTCCTTTTCGGCGGCCGCCTCAATTTTCGACTCAAGGTCGGCGAGCTCGATTTTATTCTTTTTGTATGCACTGCCGCCTTTTTTATCCAACGAAACCCGAGCGATCGCGCTGGCTTCATCGATTACATCGATTACTTTATCAGGCATGAAGCGATCTGAAATGTAGCGTTCAGACAAAGTTATAGCTTCTTCGAGAATATCGTCAGAGATAGTAACTTGGTGATACTTCTCGTAATGAGCCTTGATACCCTTTAAGATTCGCAGAGTAATTGTTGGTGATGGCTCGTTCACCATCACGGTTTGGAAGCGACGTGCGAGAGCCTTGTCTTTTTCGATTCCTTTACGATATTCATCGAGCGTAGTGGCACCTATCAATTTAAGCTGATTGCGCGCAAGGGCTGGCTTCAAGATGTTTGCAGCATCCATGCCGCCCTCAGCCGAACCGGCGCCAGATAGTAAATGCAACTCATCAATAAATAGAATTACCGAATCATCACCGGTCGCCTCATCGATGATACCCTTAATGCGCTCTTCAAATTCGCCGCGGAATTTTGTGCCGGCAACAACGGAACTTAGATCTACCTGAAAAATACGCTTGCCGATAAGCTTATCTGGGACGTCGTTCTTTGCCACGCGCATCGCTAAACCTTCCACGATAGCCGTCTTGCCGACGCCCGCCTCGCCAATCAAGACTGGATTAGATTTAGTACGGCGACAAAGTACGGTAACGGCACGTTCAATTTCTTGTTCGCGACCAATTACAGTATCAAGCCGCCCCTCTTTTGCCTCGGCAGTTAAATCCGTGCCATATTTGCTCAAGAAACGGTAACTCGAACGCTTACCGGCCTTACGCTTTTGTTCTTCAATCTTTGCTTCACTAGCTTGTTTTTCAACTAATTCCTCAATATTTTCAGCAAGAGACTGAAGGTCGACGTCTAGTTTATCTAGCAATACAGAGGCACGGGAGTTTGGCTGGCGAACTAGAGCGTAGATAATATGCTCCGTGCCGACAACATCTAATCCGTTTTCTTTCGCAAAGTTCAAGGACATTCTAAGCGTCAATACTGTCGCCTCAGAGAGGGACATCATTGCCATTGGAGCGGCAGGCACATCTACGGCGACTTTACCCTGCGCACGTTCAACCTGGTCAATGTCCACGCCGTTCTCGCGAAGAAGTCTCGCGCCGGTGCTTGTATCTTGAGCTAAAATACCCATCAAAAGATGCTCAGTGCCCATATATCCCTGATTGTAGCGTTTACTGTAAAAATCCGCCTTTTGTAGCGCAAAACGAGCGTTTTCGCTGAGGTGGTTCATAATCTCACTAAATTCATCTACCATATGTACCCCCTATTGTATGCTTTTAGCACTCGCAAGTCAAGAGTGCTAAATGATTGACTTTTTATTCCGTTTGTGCTATAATTAAAGTGTTGCATTGTTTATGTGATGTATCTTAACTAAAAGCGCTTTTTCATAAAGGAGGGGAAACATGAAAAAAAATGAGATGCCGGGGCTTATCGTTTTTCTGGTGGCTCTAGTATTATTATTTTTTGGTATCGCGCTTCTCGGACGCAAAATCCTGACAAATCACCATATCGAGACCGACTCTCAGGAGATGAGCTCTGAAAGCAATACAAGTGATAGCGATCACGATGTAAGCTCGGGCCATATCGAGCCGGATCAGTACACTTATGTTGAGCCTATGGATCCGAATGCGGGGCCTCAGAGTATGCAACCCGACAACCCAGACTTTGGTGGTGGATCGAATCGATACATAGACAAAAAGCCTTCTTCGGAGCCGTCGGAGAGCCCAAGCGAGTATATTTCTCCGTATCCAGAACCGCCCAAGACGGACGATGCCGCATCAAGCGAGAAAGACGCTGGCGATAATACGTCTAGGCCAAAGATGCTTATCAATACAGCCGCGTACGCTCCGTCAACTCCAAAAAGGGAGATGTACAAGGATCCCGCGACCGGCAAAATCAAGGATAGAGTCATCGCTACGGGAGAGAGCTCGGAAAGAATAAAACGTGAAGGGCCTGATTCGTACGTTAGAGTATGCGACATAGATAATGGTTATAAGCTCGTGTATCTATCCAATCTAGATCCTGGCGAAGTATATCCATGCATCCTTGAGATTGGGTTGCGATATGACGGAATCGTGGCCCGGGTGAACGACTACGACAAGAGCCTGAAAGGTTGGCCGATTAAGGTCGACCCGGCAAGCTCAACCAACAACGACATCTCTAATGAGCACATCAGCGAGGTGGCATATTCTGTAGCGATCAAAAAAGTTAAACAGAATAATACTGTTCCGCCAGTGTTTATCGCAGAATAAAACTCGAGAGAAACAAAGCGCTAACCTAGCTCCAGTCGTTCGGCTGGAGCATTTTTTATATGCTTCGTAATCGCAACAGGCTATAATACTCCTATCCAGAACAGATTAACGATTGTTTTTTCGTCACGATTTAGAGAGCCGCTTTTTATCGTGAAGGCGCTAGTAAATTACGCGATACTTGACTTTTTATTCCGTTTATGCTATAATCGAGGTATTGGGTGTCACTAACCCCTGCACCTTGACGATGACATACTTTCTCTTATAAGGAGGGTTTTATATGAGAAAAGGCGAAAGATTTGCATTTATTGTGTTTATACTTCTGATACTCGGCACGTTTTTTCTTTGCGCCATGTTGCTTAAGAGCTACAAAAGCTGGATGGATACTAGAGAGTCCTCAAAGGCCGAAGAAGCCATCAAACGGGACGTCGAGCCCGAGCTTGATATGGAATATCCCGAGAATCCTAGCCCCGAACCTGGACCGCCCGAGGAGCCGGACCCCAATGAGCTGAAGCAGCCGTACATGGGAGAATATTCCGATCCAGACACGGGCGATTGGAAGACTGGCATAGTGATTACTGGCGACAAAAAAGATCCTATAGACAGAGTAGAAAAGGTCGAAAAAGATCCTGCGCCAGTCGAAAAAGGCGTAAATCCCAGTTGGAGGGGTGCAAACAACGAACGGATTGATGCGCCCGAATAAGTCATCAACCCCAGCTCCAGTCAGCCGACTGGAGCTTTTTCGTGTTTTTATTACAACACTTTTGGCGAAATTATGCCTCGCCGAGCAATTCGAGGAAGCGTTGTTCGTCAATTACCTCTGTTCCGTATTTGGCGGCTTTTTCTAATTTTGATTTTCCAGTATTATGACCGGCGACAAGATATTTCGTATTTTTTACAACACTGCTGTGGAATTCTCCACCCAACGCGCGAATTTTTTCCGCCGCCGCGTCGCGTCCCATCGAGTCGAGCGTGCCTGTTACTACAAAGGAAAGACCGTTTAGACGACCATTTGACGTATCTTGATATACTGGCTCAACGCCAAGTTCCTTGAGTTTATCAAGTAATGTCAGATTGTCGTCGTCCGAGAAAAATGCCAAAATCGATTCTGCAACTATTTTACCGATTCCTGGAAGCTCCAACAGCTCCGATTCGGTAGCCTCACGCAAAGCGTCAAAAGTCTTAAAGTGTGCCGCTAAATCAATCGCAGTTTGGCTACCAATATGACGGATACCGATTGCGGTTATAAAACGGGCGAGTGGCGGATTTTTACTAGCTTGAATATTGTCCACCAACTTATGCGCAGAGAGCTCCGCGAAGCGATCAAGATCTTGAACCTGTCCAGCAGTCAAAGTATACAGATCCGCAATCGAGCCAACTAGGCCAGCATCAACTAATGCCTCGACATTCTTCTCGCCTAGGCCTTCAATGTTTAGGGCTGGTTTGGAAGCGTAGTATTCTATAGCACGTTTTAATATCTCCTCAGTATTAGAACCTTTGACACGATAGACAACCTCGCCAGCTGGACGCTCAAAATCTAGCTCTGGGTACTGCTCATGCAATGCCTTTTCATAGTCGAAAGCTTCTGATTCTTTAGGGCGAAGCTCAGTTAATACACGATTGACTTGTGGAATAATATCACCGGCTTTATAAATGACGACTGTATCACCGACACGCACATCCAGGCGCGCAATTTCGTCGGCATTATGCAATGAGGCATGACGAACGGTTGAACCGGCAACCTGCACGGGGTCAAAAACAGCAACAGGCGTCGCGGCACCAGTGCGGCCGATTGAAATAACAATATCTTTTACAATTGTTGTAGCTTCTTCGGCTGGATACTTAAAAGCAATCGCGGCGCGCGGAGTTTTTCCAACGATGCCTAACGCTTGGTAGACTTTGCGATCGTTGACTTTAATAACCGCCCCGTCCGTACCGAACGGCAGATTCTGGCGAGTTTCGTTTAGCGAGTTAATAAAGTCCATCGCTCCGCGCAAATCGCGATAAATCTTTTGCTGGCCAGAAATACGGAAACCTAATTCGCGAAGTCTGTCGTATACATGAGAGTTGGTGTCGAGATTTGGCGCAACCATGTCGTATCCCATAAATCGAAGTGGGCGGCTGGCGGCGATTTTAGGGTCAAGCTGGCGAATTGAACCAGCGGCAAGATTACGCGGGTTAGCGAACTCTGGTTTGCCCTTCGCGCGCTGTATCGCATTTAATTCGTCGAAATCTTTTTTAAAAATCACCACTTCTCCGCGCACTTCAGTATGCTCTTTTTGCGAAATACTGAGCGGCACGTTCTCGATTGTGCGCACATTCATCGTCACGTCTTCGCCAACTCGGCCATCACCCCGCGTAACAGCTTGCTTTAGTAGGCCATCTTCGTAAATAAGTGCCATTGCTAGGCCGTCCATCTTTATGTCTACGAATAGTTCGGGATTCACGGCGCCAAGTTTCGCAATACGATCGAGCCATTCGCGCACTTCATCTTCCGAAAAAACATCCGCTAATGAAATCATGCGTTCGGCGTGCGTGACTTTTTGGAATTTGTCTAACGCCTTACCTGCCACGCGCTGAGTAGGAGAATCGGGAGTAATGAGCTCTGGAAATTTTTGTTCGAGTAGCGACAGTTCGTGCTTCAGGCTATCTGCTGCCGCTTCAGACATGATTGATTCGTCCAAAACATGATAATGATAGCGATAGTCGTTAATTAAGTTGCGCAATTTTGCGACACGCTCAACTACTTCAGCCGGAATATTAGTTTGGGTCATCTAACATTCTCCTGTAGAAAAGATAAATGTAAGCCGTAATATAGATGACCGAGAACGTAGTCATGATTTGTAAGAAGAATGACGCGACTGGGGCTTCAAGATTATTCCACCATTCTATTTTGCTCTTCAAGAACAAATCTAACCACATTATCGGCAGCATCACGATTACCCACAACACGGCTAGAAAAATAATTGCAAATACTAGTCGAATAATGAATTTTGTACGTCGACCCTGCATTAAATCGGTCGTAGCATTAATGGCCGTCATTGGATAAATCCCTGGCACTGTAACAGCTACAAGTGCCGTAATCGACACTGGTAACAAATAGCAAGATAACAGCAATAGCAAAGATCCGAACAGCCAAAAAACAAATGCATAAAGTGGCGTATCTAGGAAGTGAGTCTGCACTGCCGCGGAGTAAGCGATAACAAAGACAAAAATTGGGATTAAATGGACAAATATTAACGCCATCACCAGTAATGACGACAATAATGGAGTCAACGCATTGTATATTCCATCACGAAATTTTGGCTTATTGCCGGCCAAAAGATGCCGTAGATAATAGATAGTTATTAGCCAAGTGACGGCAACAAAAATCACCATAAACACTTGCTGCACCTCATTCATACCCTTGCTTAATCCACCGGTCGGCACCGTCGTAACAAGTAGAAGCCCCGCTTCGGCAAAACGCCCAATTTCACCCTGCTCTAACGAGCTATAGCTCGCCTTGAGTGCATCTTGGAATGTTTTATATGTTTCTTCACTCAGTAGCCCGACAAAAATTATATTCATCGTAACAATTAACGCTAGAAGAGGTAAAAACAACTTCCAATTTGCAAAAATAATCTTTAAAGTTGACGTAGCGTGCTGAACTAAGCCGGGAGCCTCTAACTTCCGCTGATAATCCTCGCGATACGAACGTTTGAAAGAATGATGTAGCTTAAGGCGTGCGCGTTTTTTATCCCAAATCCGCTCGCGCGTCTCGTTAAAAGCCTCTTTGAATGTTTTATGAGATTTATTTCTAGATTTCGAGCTTTTCCTACTGGCTTGGTTATTTTTAATGGTTTTTTTATTAGTTTTATTTTTTGACACTTTCGAGCCTTTCTATACGTGCTTCAATTGGCGGATGAGTCGAGAAAAAACGGCTCAATACAGATTTTTTCAGTGGATTAGAAATATACATCGCCTCGGTCGCTACGTTTTGCTGGCGCATTGGGCGATTGTGCGCATCGAGTTTACGCAAAGCATTTATCATATCGTCCGCATTGCCGATTAACGAGGCCGAAGATGCGTCCGCAAGATATTCACGCTGGCGCGAGACGGCCAATTGAACAACCGTTGCGACCAGTGGCGACAAAACTAGAACGCACAATACAAACAGCATGCCGATTGGCGAATTATCCTCCTCTTCGCGGTCACTATACCAAAGAACACGAAGTCCAAAGTCCGACAGCAATCCAACCAAACAAGTCAGGCCAAAAGTTATCATACTAATGCGAATATCGTAATTGCGCACATGCGACATTTCGTGCCCAAGTACCGCGCGAAGCTCTTTATCGTCCATTATGTCAAGCAATCCGCGCGTAACAGCAATCGCCGAATGCTGCGGATCACGGCCAGTCGCAAAAGCGTTTGGCGCCGAGTCGTTAATGATATATAGGCGCGGCGTTGGGATTTTTGCGTTTTCCGCCAAAGATTCAATGATGCGGAAATACCGCGATTCTTCGTCTGGATCAGCCTCCTTTGCGCCGGCGCTAACTAGAGCGATCTTGTCGGAAAAGAAATATTGAAATATTGCATAGCCCGCCGATAGAATTGCGCACCATATTAAGATAGCTGGATTATTTGAAAGCCATGCAAATAGCCAGCCGATTAAGCTAATTATTGCCACAAAAACAAACATAATTAATATTGTATTAATTTTGTTTTGTGCAATTTGCTTTTGCAAAGCTACTGCCATGTCTTAATTATAGCATTTTTAGAGTTTTTTGAGGTAGTTGCAGCCGTAAGCGTAGTTTGAACAGTATAGAAAATCGCCATGTTTCCCGCGCCTTCGGATTAATTCACCCGTATGGCATTTCGGACAAAGCCTGCCGTAAGTCTCCTTAATGTGATTGGAAATTTCAAATATAAATGGCGACGGATTTTTGCGATTTGCGATTAAATATGTAGCCTCACGCGCTCGCGTAATTGCCACATAAAACAGTCGTCGTTCTTCCGCAAAAGGAAAATTATCTTCCTTAGATAACATAGCGTCTAGAATCGGATCAGACTCACGGGTCGCTGGCATACCCATCATGTCTGAATTCATATTTAAAACAATAACAATGTCGCGCGTGATGCCTTTCGATTTATGCATTGAGCAAAATTCGAGCTTTAAAGTATGCGCCGAGTTCGTTTCGTCACATCATATCACGTCATAAATATCCGATCCGCCATCGCGTTGCTTAATTCTGAATGCATCTGACTCAATTCGTTTTATGTCGTGATTATAGCGTGATATAAGCTGCAGACTTTTTTGTTTTATTTTGTCGTAACCGTATTTTGCGATTAATTCTTGCAAAATGATGACCAGCGATTCTGCGTCCTGCCCAGAAGCCTTCCCATTGGGCTTGTTTAATATAATGCTTATTGTAGTTTTAGTGTTCTGGATATTTCTGACTAATTTATGCGACTGCGCAGGATTGCGCTGTATAAAATCGCAACTGATTTTAATCGTCGGCTCACCAAAGCGATGCGTTGACTCGATAAAGCTACGGCGGGTTCTTAGTTCGAAAGTTTTCTCGAAATTATTAATTAGCGATAAGTCGCTGCCCGTAAATCGGTAGATTGATTGCCAATCATCGCCGACAGCAAATAGCTTACAGCCTGGATTTTTATGCAAAATAGAATGCACCAACATGCAACGATTGCGCGAAAGATCCTGAACTTCATCGAGCAATATATATTTATACCCTACTGAACAATCCGCAATATTATCAATGGATTCTTTTGCGGCATTTATCATGTCTGCGAAATCATAGCACCGTTCGTGTTGCAGCATTTTTTCGTAGGCATAATAAACGCGTTGATATATCGATAAAAATAAATCGTTTCGGCGTTCGGAATATCCCTCATCACTTTTTAAGCGCTGTTTAATGTCTGCAAAATCATAAAGGCCATTTTTGTGTAATGATAAAAAGTTTTGTAGCATACCATAAAAACCATCTAGTTCTTTGGCATAATATTGATTTTGGGACATTTCTTGATAAACTTCGCGATCATCGCGACGATGAACATTTATTTGAAAACGTTTTAGCTCTTCGGTGAGATATTGAAAAATCGATAAGTCATTCCAGCGCCAGGATGGCAGAATAATGTAATTTGTATGATTGCGCATATGCAAATCCTGACGCCATTTTATATCGCGCATATAGCTAGGGCCATAAATGCTATGCCCTTTTTGATTAATAATGAAATAATCCAAATAAACATTTCGCGGAGCTTTAATCGTGAAGCTAGGCTGATATTTTTCGTCACAGAATGGATATTGACGCTCATGCACATGTGGCAAGTTGTTAACGTATAGCCAATTAGCTAATAATTGCTCATCCTTTGCACGAATAGAGTTACCCGACTGCTCAAAAAGCGCATGTCGCAAGTAGATTCGATTAAAATTAATACGCCCAGAATGAGTTTGTGCCCTTGCAGGACTGCTTGGTGCGGAATAGAAAAACAAAATAAAATCCACGACCGCACGCGCAAAGTCCGCATCGTGTTTAATTAGAAATTCTACGTAGCTACGAATAAAAGTTGCAATATTGGTGTCGCTAAGTAGCTTTTTGAGTCCCAAGCCAGAATAGTCTGCATTTTTCAAAATACTGTTGCCTAGACTATGAAAAGTATGAATATTAATCCCTTTTATATCGCAACGCTCTTTTAGCTCAGATACCGTTTTTTGCGTAAAAGAGATAACCAATATCCGTTCGGCTGGAATGCCCAACTCGCGATTCAAGTAATTAATTTTTGCCAATAGACTCATGGTCTTGCCGCTGCCAGCCGATGCTAGTACAAGCTGAGCATCCTCGCACGCTACAACCGCTTCAATCTGCTGACGATCTAATACGCAGCCGCCATTCGATATTTTTTGCCTGCGAGCATGCCGTAAAAATAGTCAGTTATGAATACGTCTTAATAGCATAATTAATCATACGCAAAAACGTCGCCATCGACTGGGGCGAGAAGAAAGGAGCTGCGCGCAAAGTATGGACATGTCCGAAAAAGAAATATAGATTTTACCAAATAATAAACGACGCAACTTCCAAATGAGCTGATAATACTTCGCACGCATAACTTAAATATAAAAAATCTTCAAAAATAAAAAAGCATCAGCATAATAGAAGTATTATAATGAAGGCAACCAGGATATCGCGGCTCACATGAAAGAGGTGGGAAGGAGGTGAGAAGCTATGATAGGAGCACATTTCGAAGATGTCGCGAATCAAACCCTTGAAAATGTCGGAGAGTACGCTAGTGCTTTAAAGATGTCACGCTATATAGTGTGCCTGAATGTATTGAAGCCTCCCGAGATCAATGGTGGCATTCAGAAACTCAATCCGGCATATTCCAAAACGGTCGCTTCTGACGATGCTG
The DNA here is from genome assembly GCA_002363515.1 of Candidatus Saccharibacteria bacterium UBA3225. Lineage (GTDB taxonomy): Bacteria > Patescibacteriota > Saccharimonadia > Saccharimonadales > Saccharimonadaceae > UBA2834. Next base: position 27,976 of record DEVX01000079.1, read on the forward strand.
AAATCAGTAAGGGATTCTGTATGGTCGTACAATTCCGCACCGCCCAAAAGCACCGTAGTCGTTTTTGCTATATTGACGACAAGCCCATGAGATGGGGGGAATCTCCGCTGGTGGCGAAATATGCCAAGTTTACAGAGGAGGGGGCAACATACTCTGTTGCTGTGGGGGTAATAGGCGGGACTGCCAAAGAAAACACATCGATGGCTGACAAGATTTTCAACGTAATCGGACAAAACAATATCGATTTGCGCGACATTAGACTCCCTGGCAGTTAAATAACCAGGAGTAGCCGACCCTGCACAGAGTCGGCTTTTTAATTCTTAAAAAATCCCCCAAACCTTGTCTCGATTGGGGGGGTAACTATAGTTGCTACTATGGGAACATTCAAGACAGCTCAATGCAATAAATCGATGAGCAATCCAGAAGAGTCCCATAGACCATCTTGACGTACGGATCGGATTCGAAGAGATTTTTTAAGTTTCTGCGGCGAAAATGCGGCAAGCATTCATTGATCGAATCTACAATTTCACGCATCATGGCTACTTCGTCTATTTCATGCTGATTATTCAGGGACGGCTCTATTGCCACTACTACGTGACCATAAGAGTGTTTATTCGATCCGATATCTAGGATTAGCCCTGGCGTCTCGCGCGTATCGAAAGTTGCGAGAGAATGCGACGACTTTTTGGCAGACGTGGCTATCTTTGTAGTTCGATTCACCAGATGTTCTCTTATCCTGTCCGCCTGAGGGCATTGACTGGCAGACTTAACCGAAACATAGCGCGGAAAAGATGCACTATTATTGAGGTCGCCATCAACCGCAACAGCAACGGCAGCTTTTGACGCGATTGCTTTATCAAAAATACGTTGCGTCAAGGCGACGAACTGATTAGATAAAGAATTGAGCGTTTCCTTTTTTCTGTCCATATGACACCTCCAGACAAAAAACAATTATAACTATAGTTTTCTAAAGAACGAAAAAGCACCTTGTGCTTAAGTCCATTTTACAGAATAACATTTTTACGCCAATATGGCAACCGGGTAGATTGACTTTTCATGCAAACTATGATACAATTACCTTATGAATATTAATGTTTTTGCATACTGGTTTCACGTTGTAGCTGTCGCCCTTGCAGGCGTACATTTTGCTACACTTCGTATTCCCGTTGCAGAAACTGTCTAATTCTTGTAAAACTAGATAAGTTTCAAAAGCGACTTATCTAGAAAAAAACATCCCCCTATCGCCTTTGAAGTTTATCTAGCCGTATAAAAAAGACGGCTGGCACTTTAATAATATACGCAACTTGGAAAGGAGGGATTCTAATGCATAAAGATGATCCAATGCGCAACTTGCGTCTAGTTATTCTAGAATCGGCGGCGACGGCCGGAATCTTAGCTGTACCGATCATGACGCCATTCTACTTAAGCATCGGCCTAAATCAGGAGCAAATTGCGATGTCGCAGATGGCCTTTACGGCTGCCACGATGATTCTCAATCTCCCCTTAGGCTGGATAGCTGATCGCTTCAGCCGTAAGTGGGCCAATGTCATTGGCGACTCAATAGTTGCCATCTCATTGTTACTCTACTCTACTGCTCAGAGTTTCTGGTTCGTCGTTCTTTGCGAAACGCTGTGCGGAGTAGGAAATGCTCTTTCTCAAGGAGTAGATTCAACCCTGCTAAAGCATTTCTCGGAAAAAATCGACGACTCTGGCCAGATATTCAGGAGCAAATATGCTAAGATGGCCTCTTATCGCCAGATTACAACGCTAATCATATTATTGCTTGGTGGGCCAATTGGCGCAATTAGTTTCCGCTTAGCCATAGCAGCATCGGCAATAAACCATTTTATCGGCGCTTTCGTGAGCTTACTAATTGTCGACGACAGCGAGCGGCTCAGCGCAACGAGCAATCCGCTTTCGGAAATCGTAGCATTAGTGAAGCGAAACATGAATAGCCGCAAGCTCAGAGTCTGCATTGCAGCCTATGCAGTAGCGCGCGAAATTACGCATGGCATTATTTGGGTTTTTACACCATTAATGCTCCAAGTCGGCGTTCCGTTGGCCGTAATTTCAGTAGGTTGGGCGATTAATTACGCCATAGCATATCTGGGGACTAGACTTGCGCGCCGCTTCGCGCCAAAAATGAAAGATTGGCAGCTATTTATTGTGCCGATTGCGCTGGCTAGCTTTGCGAGCATAATAATGTATCTCAACCTGAATACTATCACTATTTGCCTCTATGCTTGCTTCGGATTAGCTCAGGGCTGAAGTTCCGCCACAATGATGCCGCTCGTAAAAGAGCACATCCGTGCAGCCGAGCAAAGCTCAGTCGAATCTTTGGCGCGCGTCATCGCCCAGCTACTCTACATTGTAGCGGTGTGGGTTGTTAACCGCGCAGCGAACATTCGGTTAGAATATTCTCTGTTGGCGACGGTGGCCATTTTTGTGCCACTTGCTATTCCGATTGCCTACAAGTTGCGTAAAGAATAAAAAGCCATCCCCAACCGTATAGTTGGGGATTTTTTATGATATAATGTTCGCATGGTGCGTTGGCGGAGCAGTTACGCAGAGGTCTGCAAAACCTCCTAGACCAGTGCAACTCTGGTACGCACCTCCACAATTACTGTGCCTGCCCGAGTGGCGGAATTGGTATACGCGGCGGACTTAAAATCCGCTTCCTTTACCGGATTATGAGTTCGAGTCTCATCTCGGGCACCAGAATATTAAGCGGTGTCGGCCGCATTTATTTTTATCAAAAGGAATTATCAAATGGATAAAGCTCCGGCTTCAGCTCCAGCAAAAGCTGACAAGAAAAACGAAAAATTAACCGGTTGGCTTGGTACCTACGCCGCGTTGACCGCACTCGGCGCAATGTGGACGATCATTAATCTCTTCCGCAACAACTTTGATGTGCTCGGCGATTGTGGCGGCAAGGCAAGCTCTCTTCTAAAGAAGTTCTGCGCAGACGTCACGCCACCAATCATTGCCGAAATCGTTGTCGGTTTCATCTTGGCCGCTCTCGCAGTTGTCGCTGTGATGCTGGTTTACAAACGCAAAAAGATCGCTATCCCATACGTTATCGTCTTTGAGGCGGTTGTCTTGGTCTGGAACATTATCGACTTCGCGATTGCGAATGCCGTTCTTGGCCCATGGGCAGCAAAGACTGGCATGAATGTCACTGGCAGGCTCGTTGCTAGCCTCGTAATCGCGGTTATCCAGGCTGGTATCTGGATTCCATTCTTCATTTTCTCGAAGAAAGCCAAGCAAGAGCTCAATCAATAGTATTACAAAAGACCTCCCTCGTCGGAGGTCTTTTTGTGCCCAAATGAAAATGAAAACCATTTTCAAATTTAATAATACGCGCTACTATAGAGATATGACATATAACACGCGTCAAAAGAACCTGATTTTCGAGCTTATCTCTGAGCAGAGCCAGGAATTTCTTGTCAAAGACATCTATAACGAACTAATTCGTCGCGGCGAAGATCTCGGCCTTACGACGATTTATCGCGTGATTGATGAGCTTGTGGCGGCAGGAAAACTGCGCCGGAACGTTTCCGCGGACGGTACGGTGCGCTGCCAGTATCTCGCCGACTGCAAGGGGCTTGGTCACTGTTATTTGAAGTGCCAGAAGTGTGGTCGTCTCGAGCACATGGATTGCCATCTCGTCCGACAGTTAACGGATCATGTCCTCGAGGAGCATGGCTTCCGGGCCGATAAAAAACAAATCGTAATTGGGGGAATTTGCGAAAGGTGCACGGAATGAAAAAACTCATAGCATTAGTAGCATTTTTAATTGTCGGAGCACTTGCGGCTGTCCTGATTATCCCGAATCTTAACCTGACGGACGATACAATCGTGTCTTCGTCTTTTATCGGTTACGATTTTGCGCGTGCCGTGACGGGTGATACGAAAAATCTTCGTATGCTCCTGAAGCCTGGCGTAGATATTCATAATTACGAGCCGACGCCGCAGGATATCGTTAGTATTCAGAAAGCTAAGCTCTTTATCTATATTGGTGGCGAATCGGAAGAATGGGTTGAGCGGCTGCTCGCAGACAATGAGATTCCGGCCGAGCGCACCCTGCGCCTGATGGATTTTGTTGATTTGAAAAAAGAGGTGATTAAAGAGGGCATGGAAACCGACGAAGAAGTTGGCGAGGGCGATGAGTATGATGAACATATTTGGATGAGCCCGAAAA
>DEVX01000037.1 GCA_002363515.1 Candidatus Saccharibacteria bacterium UBA3225
GTTGCCTTCTGGATTGCCACCAGGGTTGTTGCCACCACCAGGATTACCCTCAGGGCCATTGCCGCCAGACGGGCCACGACCACCGTTGCGTCTAATATTGAGACCGCGACCAGCATGTAGGGCTGTCGCTAAGAAGCTCCATTGATTGAATGTCACACCAGGGTCACCCAAGCCCTTTATTTCCTCAACAACAAAGTCAAAACCTTGTTTCAACGTCTTTACCTCAATTGAACCGCCACCCTTATAGTACGGCATACTTGCAAAAATATTTGTTACCGTGTCGCCAGGCTGCGCAACTTCTGCAACTTCTGCCATATAAATATCACCAGCACGAATTCGCTCCATTATCTCAGCGGGCACATTCGAGTAGTCAGCAACACCATTCGCGTCAAACGGAATATGTACCGGGTACTTTTGCGAGTCTTTCGACACCGAAATCAACAGCTCCAATTTACCACCTTTTTGAAGTGCTTCCGTATTTATAGAATTGCCTAGACCATCCGTTGATATGCCATTCATTTCTATACGCATACTGTCCGGTTTTCCATATAGCTTCAGCTCATTACCTACAGACTCTTTCTTTCCATATCCCCACCATTTACGTTTGTTGATTTCTTCGAAGTTATTTCTACAATATTCAGCATCGCTCTGAGTGCCACCACTCACCATCTGATCTTTTGATGGATTGTGTACTTTCTTGAAGGATTGCTTTCCACCATTCTGCTTTATGTAATTCTCAGCCTCTTGTTGAGTATTGAAGACTCCACCTTTTATGAGATCCTCCGTCTTAAATCCTGGCACGCCAACTTTATCTAGGAATCCAGACAAGATAGAATTTGTAGCCGTATCGCTATTTTGCGTCTTTACAATACCAAGATGCTCCAATGTACTAATCTTCTCAGATGAAACGTTAGCAATCGCATCATCAGCAATCGCACCTATAATTAAACCTTTTATAGCACCGCCTACGATGTTTCTCACCGTGCTCCACCTAATATCGCTATTTATTCTGCTTTCCCCCTCTTTCACAATACCTTGCAAGTCGGCTTTTGATTTTTCAAATATCGCTCTATCGTCTGGAACTTCACTATCGGTAAGTCTATCGCTAGATCTCATCTTATTATAAGCAGTCTGCGCCACCGCTATACTCTTCCAAAGATTTAGACGCTCTTTCTCAATTTGACCCAAATCATTACTCGAGAATGCCATTAAATCAACTTGCTGTTCCGCACCATACAAAAGCCTATTTCTCGCATCTAATATACAACCACTCATAGTAGTTGCAATACCTAGCATTTTTGCGCGCGCTTCATCATTATTCGGATCTCTATTAAACTCGTCGAATGCAGCATTTAATTCCGCTGTTAACTTATTCAAGTCATTACTCAGTAAATTGGCAGTAATTTTTTCTCTACCGCCCCCCTCTTTCTCGCGAGTCATAAAGCGCATGACATTTTCTGTCATTTTGCCTTCAAATTTCCTATCACCAAGCTCCGCATTCGTAGCCAATGCATGCGCGGCGGTTGCATATTGCTCTCTATAATCATCGGCGAACTTCAAGCCATTAAAGGCCGCTCCAACCACCGAGCCGCCAACGAGACCACCTGCCGCACGTCCAAGTGTATTGCCAGCAGTTTTCGTAGCAGTCATAATAATCCAAGCCGACATTACAGCAGCGCCTTCTGGAACGAATGGGAACGTGCCTATCATATGGCCAAGTTTTTCTATAGCGTTACGATGAGGCTGAGTATTTACTTCACGATTTATTTTACCATTAATATATCTAAAACCATCCATTACGGCATCTACGCCAATTTCGTGCTTTGCGCGTTCAGCAGCTCTCTGCGCGACGGCTTCATAGTTATTAATCATTGTGCCGTCGCCACCATTTTGAATGTCTTTGCGCCTTAACTCATCCATTTTCCTGCGGAAATCTTCTAATTCAGCGTTTTGTTTATCCCTCTTCTGATCCGCAGTCAAATTAGCATCTCGTTCGATATCCCCAACAGCCGACGCATAAGCCCTAATGGCACCTTCTATCGCAATTGCAGTCTCTGCCGCCTCGCCAGTAACTTCCTGCTTATTAACATTACCTTGCTGATCCTTATCCATACGATAAGCTTTAGGTATACGTTTCTTAATAGGATTACCGTTTGCATCTAGTTTTACGGTGCCATCTTCATTCAGTTCGTCTTCATTTGTTTCTACGTATTCTACGCCATAAACAAACATCGACTCGCCTTTCGCGCCCATAACTGCTTCACGCATATTGCTAACATGCGCCAACACAAAGCGTTCCGTATCTCCTTCGCTCGCAGTCCAGCTATCCGCACCGAGCTCATCTTGAAGTTCTTTTAGTTTCCTCTCTTCGTCGGCGCTAATTGTGCCCGACTCTTTCTTCATTAGAAGATTGTTCTTCTCTATAATCTTCTTCCTAATCTCGCCTTGCATTCTATCTTGACGAAGTATCTTTGTTTGCGTGAGCCAAATCTTCTTTAAGAAGCCAAAGACGCCTTTTTGCGAATTAATGTCCGCTTCAACCTTCTCTTTTGCAATTTCGCGCGCACGACGAGTTATTTCGTCATCACTATTAAGACCAACCGCAATTAAATCGCCTTCGTTCTTTTCTTGCGGTTCTTCACTAGGTTCCTTCGACTTCTCGAATTGTTGCCTTAGCTCATAGAGCGCCTTGAAGCTCATATCGGTCAAATCAGAAACATTCCCGCCCTGGCTTTCATACCAATCGCCGAACTCGCTATTATCCATCAGTTCATCCGCTAATTTTTCGCAATCGCTCTCATATTCCTCTTCAAGGCCATTAATCACATCGATCGAATAGTCGTCTGGCTTATCCAACAAATCAATTGGATCAATATTCTTTACTACCTCTAGCCAGAAACTTTTATCCTTATCATCGACAAATTCACCAGCTTTTTTGTCACGCTCGCCATCTTCGCCATTCTCGCCATCTTCTTCGTTATCGTCGTCTTCGCCATTCTCACCATCTTCTTCTTCGCCGCCTTCGCTATTCTCACCATCTTCATCTTTGCCGTCTTCGCCATTCTCGCCATTAGGTTCATCACTACCGCCAATCTCTATTAATCCAGCTCCCAGCAACGAATCTACCATGCCCTCGAGGTCTTTTATCGCCCCATTCTTCAATATTCTTAGTCTATCTTCGTGGCTTATACGATTCCATGCGGACACGAACGAAATCGTAATACTAATATCTTGGTCAGATAGCTCTGGATGTTTCTTTTTAATCGACTCTTTCGACACTGGACTAATAGATGAATCTCCACTCTTTTTGGCTTCTCCATATGTCAAAGGACTATAGTCTGGCGCATTCTCGCCATTCTCGCCATTTCCGTCGTTATCCTTGTTGTCACCGCCATTTTGACCGTCTTTATTGTCGCCAACATTTTGGCCATCTTTATTGTCACCACCGTTTTGGCCGTCTTTATTGTCACCAACATTTTGGCCATCTTTATCGTCACCATTACCTTGATCGCCTTGACCTTCGCCATTATTCTGGCTACCAC
>DEVX01000004.1 GCA_002363515.1 Candidatus Saccharibacteria bacterium UBA3225
TCGACGATATTGGGAATGTCACCAATACTATCGAAGACGACGTAAAAGCAGAAAGCCAAGGCGAGCAGTTATTGAATGTGGTCGGATACCTATCGGATATTAGTAAAAAAGTACAACTCCATACCCGACAGATGTGGCTGGAAAACATAAAATCAAAAATACTACTTTCGGACCTTCGCGAAAAGTATCACGTTCAACCAAGCGCAAAATATACCTATAATACCGTAATTGGCGAATATGACGAGCCGCGCCTTCAGAAACAGGATATACTACGAATAGATTTAGCGGGCGGAAACATAGCGATAGTCAGCAAACCAGACGGGAGCATAGAAAAACTAATTTCAACTATCGTTTGGTCTAGCATTTGCGACCATACGCCTGCAGAGATAGCCTACTATATACTAGACTTCGGATCTGAGACGCTTCGAAAATTTGCCAAATTCCCACAAGTGGGTGAAGTCATCTTTCAAAATGAGCCAGATAGAATTGCTAGTATCATTAATATGATTAATGACGAAATGGAGCAACGCAAACAAATATTATCCGATTATAATGGGTCATTCGAATACTACAATCGCGTAGCAAAAGAAAAGATGAATTTGATGGTAATCGTTATTAATAATTACGACATATTTTCAGAGACTTACCCAAAAGTAGTTGGAATGATCGAAGACCTATTCCGCGACGCGCCAAAGTATGGAATCGTATTTATAATCAGCGCTAATGCCACTAACACTATTGGCTCAAGATTGTTGCAGCATTTTAATCATTACATTATGATGCAAATCACAGACGATTCAATGTATAGAGTATTATCAAACTGTCGCCGAGGCCTAATACCTAAAAAAATAATAGGAAGAGGTATATGTAAGGTTAACGCTGAATCGGTAGATTCATATTGCGAGTTCCAAACTGCTATGATTGACGACGAAGAGAATGAGTTGCAGACCATCAAAACCTACGCCGAACAGTGTATTGAATACTATAAATGTAAGGTTAAACAACTTGCTAAGATACCCGACGATATCACGAGCAACGATCTTATTAGTCACGTATCCGACCTGTCTAGTGTTCCAGTGGGTATAAATCTATATGAAAAGAATCTCGCAATTTATGACTTCCTGGCACAAAAAGTTCACCTCGTTACCAGTAAAGATATAAAGACAAATATGGAGTTCGTATACGCTCTTGCTGCGCTGATGACGAAAGTATCCAACGCGAAAGTGCGCGTACTAGATTTGTTGAAGATATTCCACAAACCAATCCTAGATATACAGAAACTCGATCAAGATCCAAACGCTGTATTTGAGGCCCTCGAAAAGGATGTATTGACGAGAACGGAATCGCAAGACTATGGTATTAATATAGTAATCGGAGCCGGCAATTATAAAAATGTTCTTTCTGAGGCTGGTGTAAAAACATTCCAAAATCTCTTCGAAAATCTCTCGAAGAGCAAGAAAGTTATATTCATATTGGTCGACAACTATGAAAGCATAAGAAACCTCACGGTCGAAAAATGGTATAGAGAGATGGATCTAAAGCAAGGCATTTGGCTTGGACGCGGACTCGATAGCCAAAGCTTATACGACATCGAAATACGTTCCGAAGACAACAAGTATCATTACCCGGGCCTAGGCTATATTATTTCCGACGATAACTACGACGTAATAAAGACAATGATGGATAAGGATGAATAATGCAGTATAAAATACTTGTGCAGTTTCATGCTCCAGAAATCGAAGAAGATTATGAAGCATATATCCCCATCAATAAGACTATTGGCGAAGTGTCAAATTTGCTTCTTAGAGTAATTCGAGAGAAATATAGCACCTTCGCCGAAGATGGCAAAGTGAAACTCTATGATAAGTATGCGTATCGAGCCTATCGAGAAAACGACCTCATTCGCAATACGGACATCAAGAATGGTTCGGAACTAATAGTAATCTCATAACCTCCTTCAGTGCGCCTAAAAAAATTAAATTAAAAAGCCCCCATTCGGGGGCTGAGATGAATTTCTACAATCAAAAGATTATTTAATCTAAGCGTAAAAAAGTCCACACGGGCGACTTGTAGCTCCTGTCGATAAGCTCCAATGCATAATCGTCCCGACAATTAGATCTTCCACAGCGATAAGCCCCCTCAAAGACATTGCGCAAATCTTTTTCAAGCTTGCCGTAGTTGTCAGGTATCAGGGACAAAACGTACTTATCAATAGTATTGCGCGATTTATCATTAAGCTCGGCAATGCAGTGTTTCAGCGTTTTCGACTCAATAATGTACTTTATCTTCATGCACATAAAGCACATCACGATAGCTGCCGGCGCAAGACCACCACTGAAGAGGGCGGAAACTACATCTGAAAACGCACGATAATCCTGGCAACGTACTTTATCGGGCCCTTCCTTCAGTAAAGCATAAAACTTCCTGGTTTCATCGTGAAGATCATACTCTATCTTCCTCCTCAGCTTGTCGAAGTCACCCTCCGCAATATGAGCAAAACTAACATGCGGCATATTCGCGAAAAGGAAATCATATTTGGGCTCCTTCAAATAGTCACTTATTACATAGTAATCTTCACAAGGCCAATACCCATCCACGCGGACGCCAGCGTCTAAGGCGGTTGGAAGAGTTTCATAGATTAAGCTGGTAAGACAGCACTGAGTTGCAAGATAGATAATCGCAGCTGCGTTTGGCGACCATCCCGGCGGCCCCACAATACTGCGCGTCCGAAGTTGCTCCAAAAGAGCATAGTCAATCGGAGACATAGGCGGGCCAGAGTATTCAAGCTTTGACATAATAATCACCTCCTAAAAGAAGCCGAACGTAAAGGAACAAAAAAGTAGAAATTCTTATAAGTCAATATTATATCATAAATACGAGCATCTTGCAAAGGTGCTGAGTTAATACGCTAAACTGGACGAATACGGCAAGATATGTTATAATATATATAGTTATCTAAAAACATATAGTAACGGTACATTTATATTTTGACTTTTTGAAGGAGGGTTTTAATGCACGTTTTAGCTCCATTTATCGAGCAGCTTCATTCACCGACGGTGCGCTTGAATTCTCTCTTGAATAAAGAACAGAGAGAAGCCTTAAACTGGCGCAGTCACGCATCAATACAAATTTGTAACTCTTTAATCAAAACCGAAGTCAGCGATGGATATTCAGTGAAGCAAGCTTATCGTGATCTTGCTAAAGTACTAGCTGACTATCCGCGCTTGGCGCTCTATCTCCCATTCAGAGTACTTCGAGATGCGCCCGAGAGCTTTCGAGGCAAGTATCTCGAAGCCTGGACGGCATGTTGGGCCTACCGAGATGCACGCGAATGTTTTAACCAGGGCGACATCTATGAAGAAGGTAGCTATGATGGAGAAATTGAGTTTGTCGTAAAAGCAATGCATCTGGTACCATGGCTGGTTGAGTATGGCTATCTTACTGAAGGTGACGTAGAGTATATCCTTCACCTCGGGTCGAATCACCTTAGAGCTTCGAGCCTACTCGATGCTATTGAGGTCTTGCGGCGGCGAAATATGCTCAGTCCTACCACTAACGAAAAAATTGACGCTTACGCCGCCGGCATAGAGCGTCCACGCAAACCAGTGCTTATTCGAGAAACCGAAGCGCGCAGAATATGGCGCGAGGATCGCGAAAGAAACTATGGAGTTTCGGACGAGTTTCGCCTAGGAAAGGTCGCCGGTCCGTTTCTTGAAAACGTGCCCGAAGAAGTATTCAAGCAAATTAAACCCAGAAAAGGAGAATTTCTTCTTTTCGGCGGATCGAAACTGAAGGGCTACGGTCGCAACGGCTCTGATTATGACTTGTACCACTATAATCTATACAGGAACACTATCATCGAGCTCGAAGACGTATCAAATGATCCAGCCATACATTGTTTGACGTTAACTATGGCGTGGATCGGCGAGGAAGCGGAAATGACCGAAGTTGCACAGATGTATGCTGCGCAGAACTATTTCTACCTCGACGAAGATACACATAGGAACTGCCTCCTGCGTTTAGAGTCTGACTTGTTACAATTCAGACTGATGCATAAAGGTTTCCCACTGGCTTACGCCAACGACTGTTCGAGAGAGACGAGAGAGTATACATCAATAGACGGCGCCAGCGCCTTTTATGATGACCGTTACCGCGAAACTGCGACGGAGCTATATTTGAAGTATATTGTCTTGCCTTAATCAAAAAAAGTCAAACATGAAAAATGGGGCCCCAATTAAGGGGCCCCTTTTTGATACATGAATTCTAGAGCGAAACGTGGATTACAGGATCTGCTTGCCTCCGATACCGGTTACGCCGCCACCGTCAACGCTTCCGATCAGGTCGGTCCAGTTAATCTGATTGCCGAGCGTCCAGAGTGCGGTCAGGTATGCCGCCTCGTTGCCTGCGCCAGCCTCATCAAACTTGATGTAGCTCAGAACGAAGCGAACCAGGTTCTGCTCCAGGCGGGCGTAGTTTGGCGTGATGTTGACGCCGAGCTTCTTCAGCATCTGTTCGCGGTTCGGTGCGCCGACCATAGAGGGTAGAGTAGAATCGCTGAGAACAGAGGCAATTTCCATCGCGTCCTTGGCCATTGCGGCTCCAACCGGAGCGGCGGTGCCACGGAAAACGTGATTGATTGCATCCTTCAGCGTATCGG
>DEVX01000061.1 GCA_002363515.1 Candidatus Saccharibacteria bacterium UBA3225
GCTATAGATTTCTTGTAAGGACTTATCGTCCTCTACTAACATAATTTTGGCCATACTAAGGCTTATTATATTCCATTTAAGCTTAAAAATCTACATTTTCACGGCTTTGCGCTTGCTGATTATCAATGTAGAATCTTTGCTGCCGATAAGTATCTTCGGAAATTCGCGGGAAGAGCATGATAAAGCGTGTTCCTTTGCCCGCTTCACTCTCGGCCCAAATGCGCCCATTCATTGCCTCAACGCGTTGCTTAACTAAGTATAAACCAAGGCCAGTACCACCAATCTCGCGCGTCTCGCGGTTGTCTACACGGTAGAATTTCTGAAAAATATGCGTTAATTCCTCGCGTGGCACACCAATGCCCGTATCTTCAACGATAATTTGAACATTGTAATTGTCTGCGCGCACGTTTACTGTTACCCAGCCGGCAGGAGTATATTTTATAGCATTCTCAATCAGATTATTCATAACTTCGCGCAAAAAGTCTTGATCTACGGACGCATATACTAACTGGTCAATATGCTTTCCGCCGCTAAGTTGCTGATCTACGGAGCCGCTACCAAATTGGTAACCCAGACCTTTTGCGGTAATATTTGGGATTTGCCCATCGGAGATGCTTTTTACTAACGCTACAATATCGACCGGCTCCATGCGTGGCTCGATTTGTCCATCATCTAGCTTTGTCGTGTCGAGCAAATCTTGGAATAGTCGTCCCAAATGCCGTGATGCCTGGTGGGCTTTTTCGAGATATTCCATACCGCGCTCATCTACGGTGGCGGTTGAAGGGTTCATGGCTAATCCTAGATATCCCTCTATGCTAGCAACCGGCGTGCGCATTTCGTGGCTAGCCGTTGAAATAAACTCGCTACGCTCACGCTCTTCTTTTAACTCTTGAGCGATGTCGCGAAATGTTACGACTAGGCTTGGTTTTTCTTCGCGAGTAGGCGTAATAATAATCGAAACAGGAGTATTCTTATTGCTGTCTGCCGCTACGATGCCAAGCTCGCGATTTTCGCCATATTCTTTATTTTTGAGTGCGATATTGATTGGGTTGCGTCCTTCTGGAACGCGATTGCCGGTTTTATCAAGCAAGTTAATTACGGAATCATAATAAACGCGGTTTAGCTCGGACAAGCTACGCCCAGTTAGTTCGCAAAAAGACGGGTTAGCCAAACGGATATTGCCATCTGGACCTACGATAATAACCCCCTCATGGATAGACTGTAATACTAATTCATTTAGATTTTCACGAGACGCTGCCGACTCGCTACGTTCTGACTGCTCCGCTGAAGACGCATCCACCTTTTTTGTCTTTTTCCAGAAACTCATACTATAGTTATTTTAGCATAAACATCTTTATGATTTGCGCTATTTTTCATTCATGAGATATAATTAGCTTATGAATAAAGACGTCATCTACATCGAGCCTGAGGATGATATTACCGATATCCTGGCTAATATAAAAAGCGCAAAGAATAAAATCGTTGCCCTAGTACCGCCCAAGAAAGCCGGCGTTTTGCGCAGCGCTGTCAATTTTAAGCTAATCGCTAAGACTTCTCGCCAGGCAGGGAAAACCGTTGTCTTGATTACGTCCGATGAGTCACTTTTAAAACTTGCCGGGAGCGTAAAGATGCCAACGGCTCGCACTCTGCAGAGTAAACCAAAACTGCCGTCCGATATGGATACGGAGGAATTTGGTGATGAGAAAAAAGACGACGCCGATGAGAACGATAATGAAGAGGCGGCTAAAGAAGATGACGACCCTAACGATAGTAATGATGACGATGTAATAGAGGAAGAGCCTAAAAAGATCCCCGTCAAGAAAGAAAGCAGCGCGAAGGCGACCGCGACTACAAAGCGCAAAGAGGCAGACTTAGAGCTAGATGATGACGATTTCAACGATGATGAAGAAGAAAAGAAACCTGCCAAGAAAAAAGCCAATAAAAGTATCCCTGACTTTAAGAAGGTTCGCACTCCAATCATAATTGCGGTTGTTGCAATATTGCTTATTTTTGGCATCGGCTTCTGGGCTTTCAATATTGCCCCGGCTGCAAAAATCTCCGTAAAGATTAAAACTACTGCCCAAAACTTCAACGAAAGCATTACTTTTGTAACCGACGAGACTAAAGCGAAGTCAGAAGATGGCATCTTCTTCATCGAGCAAAAAACTTTGACTAAGACTGCCGACACGGAGTTTGTTGCCACTGGAGAGGTAGATAAGGGTACGAAAGCTACGGGTTCAATTCAGGTTATTCGGCCTAAAAATGATTCGATTAATTGCGATGATCTGACTTCAACGTTCTCAATTCCTCAAGGTACAGTTGTTACGATAGGCGGCAAGGAATTTATTACCACTGTTGCCGGATCCGCTAATGCCGACGATTCAAAAATCGGTAGCATCGGACGCGGTAGCAAACAAGTTTGCTACTTGAAAGAAGAGATTAATTCCGGAAGCATTGGCGTAGTTGCAAAAGAAAATGGAGATAGTTACAACATAGCAGCGTCTTCTGACGGAAAGTTAAGTATTAATACGAATAAAAAATACACCATTTCTAGCACCGCTATGACTGGCGGCACCAGCAAAAAAGTCAAAGTCGTTTCCCAAAAAGATGTCGAGACGGCCGAAGCTGGCCTAGAAGGGGAGGGCGAATCCGATGCTCGCGAGGAGCTTGCTAGCCAATTCAGCAACGAATACTTATTAATCGAGAAGAGCTTCACGGCAACTGGTGGCAAAATAACCGCATCTCCATCTATTAATGAGGAAGTAAAAGACGGAATCAAACCGAAAGTCATTAAGGAGATCAAGTATACTATTTTTGCCGTAAAACGTGATGACCTCAGCAAATTTATTGAAGCGAAAACAGAAATTGGCGATGATACGCAGACTATTTATTCGACTGGCGTATTGAGTGAAGACGGCGAAGATAATAAAGTTTATATCGACTCCTTCAAGAAAGAAGACAACAAATATGTTGGTAAGCTAAAGACCGTCGTAAAGACAGGTCCAGAAGTCACCGAGCAAATGATCTCTGACAAGTCGCTCGGCAAAAAGATTGGCGAAGTGCAGTCGCTTCTCAAATCAATCAAGGGCATCAGTGAAGTTAAGGTAGATACTTCATACTTCTGGGTAACTTCCGTACCGAGCGACCCAAATAAAGTCACCTTCGAGATAACAGTAGAATAATGCGCATTTTAGCTTTAGATATTGGCACTAAACGCATTGGCGTAGCATTTGCGGACACGAAAGTCCGCATTGCTATTCCGCGTGGCATGATACCAGTCGATGGCAACGAAATGGCCGAAATTGCCAAGCAGTTTCGGCTCGAAAAAGCCGACTTAATCGTATCGGGCTTACCTCGCAATAATCAAGGGGAAGAGACGGAACAGACAAAAGTAGTAGATAATTTCATTATAGCACTAAAAAGCTATTTTGTCAAGCACGAGCAGAAAGAACCACTTGTAAAATTTCAGGACGAATCGCTTACCTCTGTGATGGCTGAGGCGCATTTCGGAGATAATATCAGTCGTGCCGAACGCGAAGCGGGAAAGGTTGACGCCGAAGCGGCAGCAATTATCTTGCAAGACTTTATTGAGAGTGCAAATTTTAATGATTTAGAAAAGGAGTTAAATGGAACAAAATAGTTTACCGGGCAAAAAGAAGCATAAAGGTCTTCGGATTTTTGGTTTCATTTTGCTGTTTTTCTTAGCGTTAGCAATTGCGGCGGCCATCTTCTCGGTGCTTTGGTATAAAAAACAAATCACTGCCATTGAGGCTGAAAAATGCACCAGCGAGAACTGTCAAACTTCAAGCTTTGTAATTGATGAAGGCGAATCTACGACGAGTATTGCCGATAAATTAGAGCAAGAGGGCATTATTAGATCGGCTCTAGCTTTTCGCATCTATATGAAGCTCGAGGCAACGGATCAAACTTTGAAAACTGGCACTTATTCACTCTCCAAAGATATGGACGTGAAGGAAATTGTCAAAAGATTCAATGAAGGAGCAAAAGCTAAGACTTTTCGGATCACTTTCCTACCTGGCGGCACTATGACTGCGGTGCGCGGGCGTCTATTAGAAGCTGGTTATAAGGCCGAAGAAATCGATGCGGCTTTCAAAAAACAATACGATCATCCGTTATTAAAGAGCAAGCCAGCTAGCGCATCGCTCGAAGGTTATGTTTATGGTGATACTTACGAATTCTATGCTAGCGCCTCCGTTGAAGATATCCTAGTGCGTACTTTTGATGAAATGTATCAAGTAGTTAAAGATAACGGCCTTGAGGCAAAGTATAAGTCCAAGGGCCTCACGCTCCATCAGGGTATTACGCTCGCCTCGGTCGTGCAAGGTGAAGCAGGCGTAATGAGTGCGGCGGATCAGCAGACTGTGGCGCAAGTATTTCTGACGCGCCTTTCGAAAAATATCGTGCTTGGTTCCGATGCGATTATTGCGTATTACGCCAACCAGGCTAACCCTAATCGTGATAAGTCCGACATGTCGTATCTAGAGACTACGCCTTGCCCATGGAATTCGCGCAAATGCCAAGGGCTTCCGCCTACGCCGATTTCTAGTCCGGGCAAAACGGCATTATTAGCAGTAGCTAACCCAAGCAATACGGACTATCTATATTTCATTTCTGGCTATGACGCCGACGGCAAGGTCAAGATGTACTATGCGCATACTGCCGCGGAACACGAAGCGAACATCCGTAATTATTGTGGCGACCTGTGCGAGATATTCTAGTAATAAGTACTATGGTATAATAGAAGAGGCTTTTAGCTAGCATAAGCATATTATGCCAGCTTAGGCTCGCTACGGTGGGGATAGCGTCGTTTAGTTATGAAAAGATTCCAACTTTTAATTACGAAATTATTACCATACACAATTGCTTTCGCGGTGATTCTAGGTGTAATGATTTATGGTTCGCGCACGACGGACGAGACGATTCGTACGCCGATTGCGGCTAATTTTGGCAATTCGGATTTTAAGATTACGTCCGACCAGGTTTCCGAATCTTATACGGTTGCCAATATTGCTAGCTCAGTTTCACTTCCGTCAACTACGACTATCAACGAGAGCTACGTTACGGTCAACACTCTCTATGAGACTACCGGCACTACCGATACTACCAGTAGTCAAATTATTGATAAACCAAACATCATCGACACTTCCAGCTATTCGCGCGGCGTCATTAAGCACACTGTAGTCGCCAATGAGACGATTACTGCTATCCTCGTGAAGTATAAACTTGTAAATGTGACCAAGGATCAGGTTCGCTGGAGTAATGGCCTCAAAACCGAAGCCCTCAAAGAGGGTGCTACTTTATATCTTCCAAGCGTTCCCGGCATCGTCTATAAGGTCAAAAAAGGCGATACGATCGACGGCATCGTGAAGAAATATCAGGCCAATAAAGAGGAAATGATTTCTCGCAACGATCTTGAAGATTCGGAATTGACGGTTGGCTCCTTGGTGTTGCTCCCAGGCGGTACGCTTCCCGAAAAAGAACGCCCAGAATATGTCGCGCCAAAACCCGTAACAACCTATAGGCCCACTTATAACTATTCATACTCTGGCGACTCTGGTGATCGTCACAATATGGTTGAAGTTGGTAGCTACGCCTATTGGAGTTCGGTATACTACAAGACTTCTGGGCAGGGCAACCCTGGTGCTTTTGGCAACTGTACCTGGTTTGCGTGGTATTGGCGTCGCAATAATATGCCATCGAATTACTGGCTTCCAAAGGGTGCTATTGGCAACGCTAGCTCTTGGCTCTATACTCTTGGCGGGTCCTATAAGACCGGCCGTACGCCGCAATACGGCGCCGTGATGCAGTCTATGGGTGGATATTATGGCCACGTCGGCATTGTCGTAGGCGTTGATCCAGGAAAATCTATTACTATCCAAGAGATGAACTATGCTGGACCAAACGGTATGTTTAATCACGTTTATCAATCAACGATGAATTGGTCTGACGCTCTCAAATATAACTATATTTACGAACACAAATAGCCTGTCGCACTTTGATAAAGAGTGCAAAATATGTTAAAATATAAACATTATGTTTGTTGATACAGCGAAAGTTTATATTAAAGCCGGCAAGGGCGGGAATGGCGCAATTTCTTTTCGCCATGAAATCTATATTCCAAAGGGAGGCCCGGACGGTGGCGATGGTGGCAAAGGTGGCGACGTGGTTTTTGTTGCCAGTAAAGATTGCGACACCCTAATAGACTTTCGTTTCCAGCCGAAACTAATCGCCGAAGACGGCAAAGCTGGCTCTGGTCAGAAATCCTCTGGTAAATCCGGCAAAGATTTAATCGTAAAAGTACCAATTGGCACAGTTGTTAAACGTGACGGTGAAGTAGTAGCTGATCTTACTCGCGACGAAGAGCGCGCAATCGTTGCGCATGGTGGTGATGGTGGTTATGGTAACTGGCATTTTCGCTCCAGTACGCGCCAAGTGCCAAAGATTGCCGAGCTCGGTAATCCCGGTGAGGCCTTCGATGCCGAGTTAGAACTAAAACTCTTGGCTGATGTTGGCCTAATCGGCTTTCCGAATGCTGGTAAGTCTACTTTTCTTTCCGTAGTTAGCAATGCTACCCCAGAAATTGCCGATTATCCATTTACTACTATTACGCCAAATCTCGGTGTTGCCAAAATCGACGACCATGGTATTTTGATAGCGGATATTCCAGGGCTAATTGAGGGCGCATCTGAAGGTAAAGGCCTTGGCGATCGTTTCTTGCGCCATGTTGAGCGTACGAAGGTGCTGCTGCATCTGATAGATGTCTACAATGATGATGCCGGCAAGGCTTACGCGAACATCCGTGCAGAGCTTGCTAATTATTCCGCCGAGCTCGCTGAGCGCCCAGAACTAGTCGTTCTTACCAAGACTGAAGGTGTTGATGAGGAAATTGTCGGAATGCAGACGAAATCTATTTTGGATCGAAATCCTGATGCAAAGATTATGAAAATTTCCGCTTCCGCCCATCAGGGTCTTACAGAAGTATTGCGTGAGTTGTGGCAAATAATCGAGGCGTCCAAAGTGAAAGCCGCGCAAGATGTCGAAGAAGAAGTTGAAGATATTCCAGTAATCACGCTAGAACAGACCGAACGCAAGCATCGCCCGCACCACGAGCGTTATCAAAAAGGTGATCGCAACACGATCATTACGCTCGACTCGATGGCGGACGCAGAAGATGAATTCAGCGAGTTTGACGATTAGCAGTAAAAAATACAACATCTTTTTTGCGCCAAACCCCTTGACGTTTATGCTTAAGATTGCTTTAATAGATTCAAGCTGGTACGCTTCACGGGGTTCCACTGAAAAATGTGGAAAGTGTGGAGACTAGAAACAAAAATAAACAGCGGATTAAAACAAACCAATGTGCCCCTGGGTGGGCGCGTAACAGCGAAAAAGAACCGAAGCAATTCGGTTCTTTTTACGACGAAGACAATCGTAGCTAACGGACACTTGTTATATAATTAGCTTATGTATACCGAGCAAGATATTATTAAAAAAATCAGATCAAACCATCGGAGAGAAATCTTTTCGTATGCCTTAACGATGCTAATTATGCCGTCGATATTTTTACTCATATTTTGCGCCATACCGGGTGTAATGAAACAACTGACTATTGCCATTGTGCTACTAGCAATCGGCGTAATAGCAAGCTTCATCGTTGATTATTTTATTATTTGGAAACATTTTATTGCTCCAGCTATAAACGATAATATTGTAATGAATGATCCAGTTTTCCGTGTTTTTAAGGACGTAAGGCAATTAACAGAAGTTATCAATGAAATCGCTAAAGACAAGGCGGTGTATGAACATGATGGATTTCGCTTCAACTACAAGTATATTGTCGACCTAGATAACCCCAATACTATCATGCGCCTCGAAGACATCACGAATTCGTATGTAACGGGCGATGCGCATAATACGGACGGCAAAATGCTTGTCGTCGAGGATTGCTTCAATCGCACGAGCCATTTTAGTCTAAGTAGTGACAAAGAAGCCGCTATGCATGTTTGTCGGCTAATATACGAACAGAGTCCACGACTAAAAGATAAAAAACTGAAAGACGATTCCGTAGTAACGGAGCTTTAGTATTCTAGGCGTAGCGTACGATTAATAGACCACCTTGGCGAATTGGCATCGGTTCGCTCTCTGTCCAGTCTATTACTGTGGGCGGGATATTACCGTCCGACTCGCCTTCGACGATGCAGTCGACCTTTGGAAATACTTCGGCAACATGTTTGCCGCTACGGCAAGGTGCCTCGCCGTGAGGAGTTGCGCCTATGGTTAGCAGCGGTCCAGTCGCACGTATAAGCTCTAGTAGGTATTTGTGTTCAGGGATTCTAACTCCGACTGTTTCGAAATGGTCAAAATAAGGATGCTTTAGTGTGCGATGCTTCGGTAGGATTAAGGTAAGTTCACCAGGAAAGTAATGTCGCGCCATATTGAGTGTTTTGCGGTTTATAGACGCATATTTCTTGATATCGTCCACATCGGCAACTAGTAATGTTAGAATTTTTGCACTATCAATTTGGCGATTTTTAATGTCTAATAGTTTACGAATAGCTACTGTATTGTCTAATTTGGCGGTTAAGCCATAGAAGTTTTCGGTTGGAACAGCCAAAACATCACCCCTGTTTAGGGCCTTTTTGGCATCCTCTATTCTTTTTTGCGAAACATACCTCATAACCACTCCATTATAGCACAAAAACGCAAAAAAGTCAAGATAAGATCACTACTGAAGCTATGCTAAAATTAAGAAAAGCTAATGCTAAAAAAGGAAATATGAGCAAGTTGAATTATAAAGGCCCAGTAGTACTGGTCGTTATGGATGGCGTGGGTCTATCCGACAATGAAAAGTATAACGCCGTAAAGCAGGCACATCTTGAAACATTACATTCGTTAATGGAGAAATATCCAACCGCCAAGCTAGGCGCCGCGGGCGAATACGTTGGAATACCAAGGGGCGACATGGGCAACTCTGAAGTCGGACATAATGCAATGGGCGCTGGCGAAATCGTCTTGCAACGTTCGGCTGCTGTTGAAAATGATGTCAATACGGGTGAAATATTTAATACAAAAACTTGGCTCGATATAGTCGAGCGGATTCATCAAAACAATTCAACTTTGCATTTTATGGGGATTTTTAGCGACGGTAACGTCCATTCAAATATCTCCCATCTTGAAAAAATGATGGCGCAAGCGCAAAAGGACGGCATTGAGCACATTCGCGTGCACACTTTGATTGACGGCCGCGACGTGCCGCCGCACAGTGAGCCAAAATACATTCAGCGTCTCGAAAAGTTCGTCCACGAGCTGGGCGACCCAGATTACAAGATTGCCTCTGGCGGTGGCCGTATGGTAATTACCTGCGATCGTTATGAAAATGACTGGGGCATGGTCGAGAAGGGGTGGCATACGCACGTGCTTGGCGAAGGGCGCCAGTTCGCAAGCGCCACTGAGGCCATTGAAACTTTCCGCAAGGAGACAAAAGACCTGCAGGATCAATATATGCCCGCTTTTGTGATTGCTAAGAATGGTGAACCGATTGGCAAAATCCAAGACGGCGATGCGGTAATCTATATCGATTTTCGTGCTGACCGCGCTATTGAAATGGCCCAGGCCTTCACTTATAATGATTTTCCGCATTTTGATCGCATTAAGCGTCCAGACGTATATTTTGCCGGCATGACCGAGTACAACGAAGACTTGCATGTACCAGAGCATGTCTTGGTGAGCTCGCCAGTCTTTAAACATACGCTCACGAAGCATCTTGCTAGCCGAGGGAAGAAGCAGTATGCCGTCTCAGAAACTGTCAAATTTGGACATATTACCTATTACTTCAATGGCAATAGCTACGAGGTCCCAGAAGGAGAAGTCGAGGAAGAAGTTCCATCCTACCTAGAGCCTTTTGATACGCGCCCTTGGATGAAGTCGGCCGAAATCACCGACAAACTACTGGCGGCCATTGAATCACAAAAATATGATTTCTTGCGCATCAACTATCCAGGTGGCGATATGGTTGGTCACTTTGCCGACATGGAGGCAACTATTACAGCCATGGAGGCAATCGACATCTCGTTAAAGCGCATAGTTGACGCCGTTAATAAACTCGGAGGCATTACGGTAATTACCGCCGATCACGGCAACGCCGAAGAGCTTGCGGATACTGACGGCACGCCCAAGACGTCACACACAACCAATCGCGTACCATGTATATTTGTTGACGAGACTGATAATGCTAGTAAGTATCGGCTCAGCAAGGGTGACCGCGGTCTTGCCAACCTTGCCTCGACAATCGCGATGCTTTTAGGCGAAGAGCCAGACGAAGCTTGGTTGCCGAGCATTATTGAAGAAGCATAGATAAAATGCTAAAATAACACATATTGTAACGGAGAAAAAACCTCATGCAGATCAATAAAGCAATCATTCCTGTGGCCGGTTGGGGTACGCGTCGTTTGCCAATCACGAAAGTTATCGAAAAGGCTATGCTTCCAATTGGAAATCGTCCGCTTGCTGATTATGTCGTAGAAGATTGCGCCAAGGCTGGAATCAAAGAGGCTTATATCGTGATTGACGAGAAGCCTTTCTCGCAAATAAAAGCCTATTATGAAGAAAACGCTGCATTGAATAACTATCTTGTTGCGCGCGGTAAGGAAGATAAGCTATCGCTAACTGACACTAATCGCGACGGTCTAACTTTACATTTCTTCGCGCAAAAAGATGTAGATAAACGCTATGGCAATGCTGAGCCAGTTGCGCAAGTAGTTGAAGAATTTGGCATCGAAGAGCCATGCATGGTGCTAATGGGAGACGACTTCGTGTACAACAAAGACGGCTCTTCCGATTTAGCGCGTCTAGCAGATTATATTAAAGATGATAGCGATTCCGCTATGCTCGCATCGGAAGTTTCGATGGATACTATCGAGCGTTACGGTGTTCTAAAAGTCGAAAAAGGTCTCTTGACCGGAATTTATGAAAAGCCAAAGCGCGAGGATGCGCCTAGCAATATGATTAGTATTAGTAAATTCATTATGTCTACCGAACTTTTGCAGCGCGTCGTAAAGTATTGTAAGGATAATGACTTTGGCCCCAAAGACCAAGAATACCTTATTACCGACCCAATTATTAAGCACATTAAAGCTGGCGGCAAAATCCATGTTGTACCGATTAAGGGCGAATATCTTGACGGTGGCTCTATGGAGGGGTGGCTACACGCTAATAATGTAATTTGCGGGAGATAATTAATGCGAATCTCCGTGCGTGTCAAACCTGGCACAAAGGGAATAACGCGTCTCGAAAAGCAGGAAGACGGCAGCTATGTCGCCTTTTTGCATGCCCGCGCGCACGACGGCGAAGCAAATAAAGCTCTGTTCGAATTGATATCTGACGAGTTTCGTGTCGCTAAGACGCAAATATCGATTGTCTCCGGCGCAAAATCGCGCCAAAAAATTATAGAATTTTAGCGTCTTTTATTTCATCGGGAAGATAATTCTTGTCTAGCTTAAAGCCGGCTTCCCATTTTTGTCCCTTACCAAAGCCAAGATCTTTCATCAGCTTGGTTGGGGCATTGCGAAGCCAAATTGGCACGGGTAGATTCGGCGATTTGCGCGCTAAATCTTGCGCAGCATACCAAGCATCTGTAGTTTGACGAGATTTCTTTGATTTCGCCAAGGCGGTTACGACGTGCGCTAAAATCAGGCCACTCTCTGGCATACCGATTCGCTCTACCGCCATAAAAGCATTCAATGCTAAACCGAGCGCACCGTTGCCGGCAAGGCCGATATCCTCTGAGGCAAATATTACCATTCGACGTGCAATAAATTTCGGATCTTCGCCAGCTTGAACCATACGAGCGAGGTAATAGAGCGCCGCATCCGCATCGCCACCGCGCATAGATTTTATGAATGCCGAGATTGTGTCGTAATGCATGTCGCCTTTCTTATCGTATCCAGGCACTTTGCGACCCGCTGCCTCCTTGACTTCCTCGATACCAATCTTGTCCGAAAGGCTTAGAGCTAACTCTAAATCTCCAAGAGCGCTCCTTGCATCACCACCAGATAACTCCGCCAGGTAATCAATTGCGTCCTTCGAAACGCGTTTAGTCGCCTTTTCTGCTTTGATTGCGCGCTTTAATACTTCGACGATGTCTTTCTTGGATAAATGTCTAACAATCACAACGCGACTACGTGAGAGCAGGGGAGATATTACTTCAAAGCTAGGATTCTCAGTTGTGGCCCCAATCAGTGTGATCAGTCCACTCTCGACATGGGGTAGAAAGGCATCCTGCTGAGCTTTGTTAAAACGATGAATTTCATCCACGAACAATACGGTGCGTGTCTTTAGGTTCCAATTTTGTTTGGCGCGTTCAACTACCTTCTCGACATCCTTCTTGCCAGCCGTGACGGCTGAGATTTCGATGAAATCTGCCTTAAATTCTTTTGCAATAATGCGTGATAAGGTAGTTTTGCCTGTACCGGGCGGACCCCAGAAGATAATATTGACTGGCTCCTGTTTTCGTACGATTTCCGTCAAAATCTTGCCTTCGCCAATTATTTCATCTTGGCCAAGTACATCTTCAAGTTTTTGCGGTCGCATTCGCTCGGCTAGTGGCCTACGTGTGTCGCTCTCGTTCAAATTTTCTTTTGGCATATTTTAGTGTGTCGATTTCCCTTCTTGTAAAGAAGTATGCGCCATAAAAGCCAATTTTATCAAGCTTAACCGACTCTAGGGCTCGAATCGCCTCGTCGAAAGAATCAAACCATTCCAACGTATCGCCATCTTCTATCTCGTCTGCCATCGGTTGCTTTCCTATAAACTTATCTGTTTTACAGGTGAATAGAAATGCCTTACCAATCATTCGCCATTGGCTACGGACATTAATCTCCACTCCGAGCGGCTCGATGTCTTTAATCTTATAGCCGGTTTCTTCCAACAGCTCGCGTTCGAGACATTGGTAAACCAGCTCATCTTTTTCGCGTCCGCCGCCAGGCAACTTATACCAACCTTTATTAACGGAGTGAATTAGTGCTATTTGTCCCTTTTCGTTCGTCAATATAGCGCGCGCGCCCTCTTTCTCTTCAAAAGTAGAGGGGTCTTCGCCGGTGTTATCT
Organism: Candidatus Saccharibacteria bacterium UBA3225; assembly: GCA_002363515.1. Taxonomy (GTDB): domain Bacteria; phylum Patescibacteriota; class Saccharimonadia; order Saccharimonadales; family Saccharimonadaceae; genus UBA2834. The sequence goes on from DEVX01000061.1 coordinate 13,125, forward strand.
TGGCCAACGTTCTCGTCGGTAATCCGTGATATGCATTCTTCTGGTAGTCTTTTTACCCAAAAATCCGTAAACACATCTTTCTCATTGAAATGGAACCACGCCTCTACCTTATTTCCGCGTAACACTTCTGGCAACCAATGCGTATCATCAATCCACATTCGATCATATGGTAAGTCGGAGATATTAAACCACTGTGGCTTTATTTCATCTGTTTCGATTGGCTTGCCGGACCATTTCGTGCCGATAAAAATATGCATCATGTGGCTTTCGGGTGTGCCTTTGTAATACAGATTGTCAAAAACAATGTCGGCCATGTGCTCCATCTCGGATACATTAACGCCAATCTCTTCGAATGTTTCGCGCACCGCTGCAGCTTCTACGCTTTCTCCCTCTTCGACTTTGCCGCCAATGCCGTTAATTTTTCCTAGGCCAAATCCACGTTTTTTAAGCCCCAAGAGGAGCTTTCCGTCTTTTTTGAGAAGCATGAGAGTTGTATGACGCATTTATTTAAACCTTTCAAGTGTTTTATTGGTTATTGGGCGGGCACGTAAAACATAAAGTTTTCCATTATCGTATGCCCAATCTACACTTACGTCGCATTTTAGGCGATCTTCTATCTTTCTAACCATTGCGTGCAGTTGCGATATCTGTTTTGGACCAAGGCAGATTTCTGCCTCCTCCTCACTCTCGAGCGAAAGTGCGCCAGTTTGTTTGTTGATTATTAACATGTCTGGCTCTGATTCTCCGCCAAGAACAGTGCGGTTCATCCATAGGTGTGCCTCAATCATTTCTTCATCTGGGCTCAATGTGACTGGATTAATTGAGTGAATTGTGCCGGCCAACTCAGCGTTGAGATCACGTTGTACTATTACCGCTGCCGAATGCCCGCGTCTAGCATTGTTTTGTTGCAAGTAGCTGATTGCGCCTAAGAGGCTGTCCCGATAGATATCTCGAAGCATCTCTGTGTCATAAGTCTGAGAGTTAATGGAAGAGCGGAGAATTACGCGCTCTGTGCCTAAGCGGTCGAAAGCAGCCAATATTTCGTTACTCATGCCGAATTCTATTTTCTGGTCAATCGGAATTATGAAACCGTCAACAATCCTGATTCCGTTCTTGGCGAGTTTGGCCAAAATCGAGCCAAGTTGGCCAACGGTATTCAAGTCGTCAGTGTCATCTAGCAGTAAAATCCTACTCATTACTTTTTGATTTTAACATAATATACTTGTATGCACTTTTTCTGATAAAATGTACTTAAGCAATAAGGAGAAATCAATGGAAGGCATTGAAGCCATATTTGGCATCATAATATTATTAATCATATTAGTAGTCATCCCGGGAATGCGTATCGTGCGTCAGTTTGAGCGTGGCGTCGTATTTACTCTCGGTAAGTTTTCTGGTATCAAGGGGCCAGGCTTGCGCGTTATTATTCCGTATGTTCAAACAATGCAACGCGTAGACGTGCGTACCACTCCAATCGATGTACCAAAGCAGGAAGTAATCACAAAGGATAACGTCACTGTTGGCGTGGATGCGATTGTGTATTTCCGCGTACTCGACCCAGGCAAAGCTTTGCTCGAAACTACCAACTACATTTATGCTACCACTAACTTTGCGCAGGCGGCATTGCGCGACATTACTGGTAACTTTGAACTTGATGAGCTTCTTAGTAAGCGCGATGAAATCTCTGCCCAGATTAAAGAGATTGTTGATAAAGAAACGGATAAATGGGGTATTGATATTGAGAACGTTAAGCTTCAAAATATCGAGCTTCCAGGCGACATGAAACGCGCCATGGCGAAACAGGCAGAAGCCGAGCGTGAACGTCGTGCTGCTATCATCGTGGCGGATGGTGAGAAGGCTTCCGCAAAAGCAGTTGCGGATGCGGCTCATCTTTTGGCAAATACGCCAGGTGGTATTCAGATTCGTACTCTTCAGACTTTGGAAAAAATTTCTTCCGATCCATCTCAAAAGACGGTCGTCTTCTTGCCGAACGACATCAAGGGTATTATCAGCAAAATGTCCTAGGCCGAAAGGCCAGACATACAAAAAGACGCTATCATGCGATAGCGTCTTTTTTTGTATTTATCTTTATTTCTTCTTACTAGCAATTCCGGCATCGAATAACATTTTTGCACTTTTCCAGTCGTGCTCGACTTCCCAGTTGCCATCAAATCCTGGCGAAACGTAAGTATTGAAGACATAGTATGGCAATCCGCCCTGAACGATTTTGGCGGCCCTATCGGTATTCTTTCCGCTCGC
>DEVX01000014.1 GCA_002363515.1 Candidatus Saccharibacteria bacterium UBA3225
GGTCGGAGACTTTTGCAATCAAGGCGGTGATGATTTGTTGTTGATTTTGACCACGGTGGCGGTCGCCGGATGAGTACGAGTAGCGTTCGCGAGCATATAGAAGCGCACATTCGGAGTTGAGATGTTGATTGCCTTGCACGAAGGTGCAATTGCCGCGCTTGAAGGCGGTGTCGGAATAGATATCGATTCCATCAACAGCATCGACGACTTTCGTAAGCGTAGTAAAACCAACTTTGATAGTGTAGTTTATTTTGATATCGAGAAGATCTTCTATGGTGGTTTTACTCATATCGATACCATAGATGCCGGCGTGGGTTAGCTTATCTTTTGTGCCGGTGGTGCCATGAAGTTGAACGTAATAGTCGCGCGGGATTGATACGAGGAGGATTTTGAAATCTTTTGGATTGACGACGGCGAGGATATTAACATCGCTACGTGCGGTTTCGGTAATGGCGCCGCGCGAATCGGAGCCGGAAATATAGAGGATGAACGGCTCAGTTGTGACGTTTACGGGTTTGCGATTGTCTGGCGCGTCCATGCGGACCTCGAATTCGTAAATTGAGGTGCTTTCGTCCACAAACTTATTGTCAGCTTCTTCGAGGAAGTCGAGATAACTTTGGTTAATGACAATGGCGGCAACATTAAAGTCGTAAATTGCGGCAATCATGGAGCCGATTTCGGAATACTTTTTGGCTTTAAAGTCGACGGCGTTTTTTAGGGCTTTTTGGGTATTGTTGAGGTTTGGGTTAGTGTCGAGGAGGCCAATATGCTGGCGAGAAAGTTGAGAAACTTCTTTATAGCTACTGTTTTTAAGGACGCGAACTTGATAAATTTGAGTTTCATAATGCGCTCCTGTAATTTGCTCGACAAAGTTGATGGTTTGGCGGGCGTATTTGTAACCAAACGAGCCAGCGACAATTAGTGCGATAGCGACAATGGCGCAAACAATTTTAATAATAAGCCCTGCGCGCTTGCTGATAACTAATTTATATAAGTTAAAACAGAAGATGCTGATGAGCGTGATTAGTACGGTGAAGAATTGCCAGCTTTGTAGAAGGTTTAGTTTCGCTAATGCCGTTAGCAGTAGGCCATTAGTGACAGCTTGGGCGGCAAGCAAAATACAATATACAACTTTTAAGCCATCGCGAGGAGTGCGCTCTTCGGAAGTATGCTTGTGGGTATGCCCTTTTGTGCCCTTTGTTTTTGTCATGAATATTATTATTACATGATTTGCCCCTTGCTGCAAATCGATGCGAACGGGCAGATTGTGGTTAATCGATTAAATTTAAGTATTGTTCTAGGCACCAAACGAGCCAACGCTGATCGCCATTCATGGGGTCGACGCAATGTGGCCAGAATTCTGGGCGAGTTGGACCTTGCCAATCTTTGAGCCACTCATTCATTGGGCGTGGCATTGGTGTTTTTGGCGGAGCTTCAAAACCTGGGTAGAGTTTAGTGAAAACTTCACGAATGAGGTATTTGTTTTCGCCTTTGCGAATGCGTGCGAGGTCGAGCGGTTCGTCTAATACGGTATACGAATATGGTAGGAAATGCTCGATGCCGGCTGTTTCGCAAGCGTTGTAGTAGGAGTTAATCGCTTCTTTAATGAAGGGGCCGTTATTAAATTGATGCACATCGACCATGCCATTATGGGTGCATTCGTGCACTGGATCGAGAATGAGCTGGCTTTCCTTGAGGGCTGCGTATGGCTTGACGTAGGTGTAGCGATCGATAAAATCTCCAACGGTCCAATCTTGAGAAAGTAGCATGCTAAGGCCGCCGTATTTAAGGTCGGCGCTTTCGCCGTAGATTAAAACGTCAACGCCATCTTTTTTGGCTTGTAGGCCAGCTTTGTACATTTGGACTTCGATAGAATGAAAAGGCATGCCTTTATGTTTGAGGAGGTCTGGCGTTAGTTTTTCGAAATCTTCCCAGTATATTTCGACAATGCGATGGTCGAGGCCACAGGCTTTGGCATGTAGGGCGGCGCCTGGAGTTTCATCCGTGACTTCAATGCCAGGTACTACACATTTAAAAGTATAGGCGATGGTGCCTTTGGGTAGAAACTTTGCGAGAATAGCGGAGTCGATGCCGCTGGATAGACAGAGCGCGACTTTTTTGCCGCTGGCGACGATTTCTTCAACTTGTTGTTTTAGAGCGTCGTGTAACTCGTCGGAATTATGCACCTTGAAGCGAGGCTTGGGTGGCATTTGAGTGTTGCGTGGGTATTTATTACTGAAGGTTTTCTTTGGGTCGATGATAGTGCGATACATTAAGTAGCTACTAGAGCAGTATGTACGATCTTCTTGCATTTTTTAATCCTCTCTAACTCAAATCGCGTAAATCTTGAGATTTTTTATTTCGTACGGCGCTAAGGGCCTTATGAATTTGCGTGCTGCTAATTCCTTTGGTATATGGAAAATAAACTATTTTGATGCCGGCCTTGGCGAACTCTTCTTCATATTCATTCCATTTTGGGGTATTGTGCCAATCGTCGCCGACAAACATATAACTAGCGCCAAGCTTTTGGCACATGTTGAGTTTGTCCATGTCGTATTGTGGCACGACTACGTCAACGTATTTACAGCTACGAACAATTTCAGCGCGGTCTGCGTATGGGATCATGGCCTTTTTGCCTTTGTATTTGACAAGCTCGTCAACGGTTACGCCGACAACGAGTTTATCGACCATGCTTTTTGCGTTTCTGAGAAGATTAAGATGTCCGATATGAAATAGATCAAAAACTCCTGCTGTATAACCGATTATCATGAAACTATTTTAACATCGACTACTAAATTCTTTGCATGAAAAAAGGGGCTCGCAATGAGCCCCTGTTGAGGTACGTGAAAGCCTAAGCAGCCGGACTGGCCTTACTTGATCTCTGCGGAATAAGTTACACCGTCTTCTTTTTCCTGCCAGAGCATGATCGAAGTGACAATTCCGAGCCGCTGCGGACCAAGCTCATAAAGAAGCTCTTCGTCGTCCATCATGACGATAACCTGTTCCGCGAAATAGACGCCTTTGTCCATGAGGAGCTGGCGCTGGGCTGCCGTCAGCGTGATGACATCCTCGAGAGGAGTGTATTCATATTCATCGTCCTCTTCTTCGAATTCCTGGTCGACGCACTTTTCGTCGCAGGCGGGATTCGGGTTGTCTGCGGGTGCGTTTTCCTGATCTTCGGCGTCCGGTGCTTCTTCGTCATCCATCTCGTCGCAATTGCCGTACAGACCCGTTGCGGCCTCGACAACGCCTTCAAAGAAGGTGTGGAGTGCTGCGCCGATTACGGGATTTGCGCTGAGAACAACGGTTCCGGTCTTGCTCTTGAGTGCTTCTTCGATTGCACCCTTAAGCTGATCCTTATTTTCGGTATCTCCAACTACAAAAAAGCTTACTGCTGCCATAGACATTTCCTCCTTTTCTTGAAACTATGGCGTTGATGTGTGTCTGCCGTCGGCTGATATTTTTCAGCCGCGAAGTAGAAAGGTCGATTACCGATATTTCTGCTTTGCAGCTGAAAAAACTTTCACGTTAAGGTGCAATTTAACGTTGTTTATTATAGCATAAAAATGGAATTTCGTCTAGTATGTTTTTTGCAAGAAAAACCCCGCAGCTGAGTGCGGGGCGAACCATTACGATGCTCGTGGAGGCTTCAATAATTCTCGATTGCTTTTTGGATCTTTGCCAAGCAAGCATTGCAGTAACATAACGTGCCGTCGTATGGCGGGTAGCTAAAGCTGTTCGTTCGGTTGTTGAACTCCCTCTTCGACATAACGCACGTATATAAATTGTCGCAGTGCTCTCTTACGCCAAGGAAATGGCCGAGGATATGCTTGATACTGAAAATCGCCAGATTGTCGCGCTCAAAGGTGGTGTTGACATCTCGAAGGGTCACCAGTGCGATATTACTGTAGTGATACTCAAAGGACTCCTCTTTTCTGATATCCATTAGCTGTGCAGTGAATACAATAAAAAAGTCGGCTCGGGAAAATCGATTATTGCAAATAGCGGAAAAGGACGAGATAGCGTTGCTACTGTCGATAGTCCATTTACCCCTTTTCATGTAGAGATTTCCGTTGCGTATGATTTCGTGCGCATTGCGGTAGTCGTCAATGATGCCATTTGTACCAATGAGGCGAAAATCGAATTTTTCTGGGAATACTTTTTCGACCTCTTCACAGGCGCCTTTGAAGTCGACGGTGTCGTCAATGTCCGGTGTCCACATGAGAGCTACGGTGATTTTTCTTGACATTCTTCACCTCCTGAAAAATGCACAACTGAAGTTTTTGGTTCCTAAAGTGCGCGCCAAAAATGGTTAGCTTTGTTATTATGAATATTTTTGAGCGAATTGTCAATTGGGGCGTGATGCCTATTGATGTAGTTTTAGATATTGCAAGGTGTCAGTGATGGCATCCTCGATAGTTAACTGGGTTTTCCAGCCAAGCTCCGCATTTGCTTTGGAAGAGTTAGCCCAGACGGCGCCGAGATCACCAGGACGACGGTCGACGATTTCGTATGGGATTTTTTGGCCCGAAATACGTTCAAAACTATAGATGAGCTCTAGAACAGAGTTGGCAGTGCCGGTGCCAAGATTGTAGATATTAACACCTTTTTGCATATGTTCGAGGGCGGCGATATGGCCCTTGGCTAGGTCTACGACATGGATAAAATCACGTTGGCCAGTACCATCTGGAGTATCGTAATCATTGCCAAAGACTTTGAGTTTAGCAATCTTGCCTTGAGCAACGCGGATAATTACTGGCATGATGTTGTTTGGGATGCCGTTAGGATCTTCGCCAATGAGACCAGATGGGTGATTGCCAATTGGATTAAAATAGCGCAATAGCGTGATTGATAATTCTGGGTGACCGGCACTGATGTCCTTAAGAATTTCTTCGATAATAAACTTTGTACGGCCGTACGGATTAGTAATGCCCTGCCCGGTCGTCATCGACTCGAAACATTCGGGAGAATCTTGAGTGCCATAAACAGTGGCGGAACTGCTGAAAATGAGACGATTGACTTTGTGATCAAGCATGCATTTGATAACATTGAGCGTACTGACAATATTGTTGTGATGATATTCGTATGGTTTAGTCTGTGATTCGCTGACGGATTTTAGACCGGCAAAATGCATGACGGCGTAATAATCGTTGTTCTGAAATAATCTGTCAAGAGCGGGCTTGTCTAATAAATCTTGTTGATAAAAAGTTGGTTTTTTGCCAGTAATTTCTGCGATTTTGTCTATGACGGAAGCCTTACTGTTGTAGAGATTATCGATAATGTCGACATCGTAGCCAGCATCGAGTAATTCTACTGCGGTATGAGAGCCAATAAAACCAGTACCGCCAGTTACGAGAATCTTTTTCATATAGAGATATTATATCATGACGAAAAACCTCCGTCGGTATTGACGGAGGTATAATACTAGCGGGAATCGGAGACGCATGAAGGCTCGTTGACCCATATGCGACTTTTTTGAATCTTTTGCCAACATCCCTCGCAAAAGCCGCTATATTTGGCGGAAGGCGCGATGTGCTGCATAATGGATTCCCGACTGCTCATTCTATGCATGATGCAGTACGGATTGTCGCAATGCGTTTCGTTCCGTCCGAGATAAATGTGTCCTAACACGTGCCTCAGCATGACGGATGCCGCTTTACGTATTTCATCGTCACTATTGCAAAATTCGAGTGAAATGATTGCGGAGCGAGTATCATAATCGTCGTACCTGCAATTTTCTTTTCCCGAGATCGGTTGACGCGTAAAAACAATAGTAAGGTTGCGTAGCTCGAAATTCATAATTTCCGAAGTTAAGGAGCTTACTAAAGGATGAGAGTTGATTGTCCAACAGCCGCGCTCCGAATCCATCTGTAGATAACCTTTGATGTACTCGTCTGTGTCCTTGAAGTCTTTGTAGACTTCGCCTCTGCGCAAAAGGTAGAAATCAAAACCTGGTAGTGCGGCTGCACACTCTTGAACAATCTCTTCAAAGATTGGTCTATATTTCTCAAGTTCTGAAGTCCAAGTAATAGTTGTTGGTCTGAGCCAACTGCTATGTCCCATAAATACCCCCTTTCTTTGATGCAAAAGTAACATTACCGAAAAGATACGCCTCTAGAGAGGTTAGGCCTATTATAAAACGTATTCGCAGTTTCTGACTAGATAGTGTTGACGTATTTGAGTTTTTCGTCTGGGAAAAGTTGGTTAAACACACAAACAAATTGCTTGGCTGGATTTTTTGGTAGTTGGCTGTAATTGACACTAGACAATCCGTCTAGGACGTCGCGAATAGCAAAGCCAAGTAGTTCCCAGTTGGTTTCCACGAAGTCGAAAACCCATGGTTCTACGGCGTTGGTGTAATCGTCGTTTGTGAATGCGTCTTGAACATTTATAGAGGTTTTATCGGACTCGGTTTTCTTAGTAAGTGCGGAAATAATGTGCTGGTATTTTTTGGAATTGGCAAATTTTTCATCCCAGCTATAAATACTTTTTGTGCGATTTGCGTAACTGAATAATGTGATTGGCGAGCGTAATAGTTGCGTTAATTCTTCGCTGGGGCTAGTAAGTTTGGCTATTTTTTGGTGTGGATTGGAACATAGCCATTTGTATCGAAAATTGTCGCGATTGATGGTCAGCTCGCGCATTTTCTTTGCGAGCATACCGATAAGAATGGCGGCGAAGGCAGGATAGGCGCCGTCGGGATTCTTTTTCCAGCCTTTTTGGGCACGAGCTAGCATGTCGAGGATGATTTTTTCGGCGTATTTGTAGCCACTTTTTAGCTCGATGCTTGGGCCGATCGGCAGGTATTTTTCGATGAATCGATGTGCATCTACGACGCCGTAGGCGTGAAGCGATTTGCCAACGATTTCTAGGTCTGCAGGTACAATAAGGCGGACAAACGAAAGGTTTCTAATGATTGAGAGTAGCGATAATACACGTACGACATCTTCGCCTTGTAATCTGTCTAGGTCGTCAATAATAACGAAAATGACAGCTTCGCTAGTGGAGTGTTCGTAATGATGATTGATTTCGAGAATAATGTCACTAGAAAGCAAATCGTTGGAGTTGTTCGATAAATTGAGGATGTAATTTAGAACGTTGACTTTTGGATCGCCGTCAAAATTTTCTATGAGCGAGCTGAGATTTTTGGACTTTTTGATGCACGATTCGATCATAACGTCATTGATGGTCTTGAGAATATCATTAATAAACTCGCCGATATTGCCACTATATTTGAATGCGGATTCGTAAATATAGCGATTACTAGCTTTGGTGCTTTCGTTGATGGCGATCAGTAACGCAGTAGTCTTGCCAGAGCCCCATTTAGAGTTGATGCACAAGATGTTATTATCTGCACTACTATGATTGATGTATTGCGATATGGGCGTAATGCCTTCGTCAATTAAGGTAGATATAGTATTGCGAGTTTTCTTATTGATTGGCCCTTTGCCATAGATGAAGTCGATGAGTTTTGCGCGGGTGGGCTGCGGCGATTTACTCCCCCGTCCTTTGAACAGCGCCAAGATGTATTTCTTGTCCCGAATAATAATGTCGGGAAAGATGCGCTTTTTAATCCTTACCGACAAATATGCGGATGTAGCAATGGTAATGGTGCAGGTAGCCAAATAGAAATTGCCTTTCGTGATGGCTGGGGTATTAAGGATCTTTGGGTAGATAGCTACGAAAATATTGCGAATGGCGTTAAAAAGACCGTAGAATATTTCTGAAAGCAGCACGAAGCTACAAATGAAAAACGCGGCAATTATAACGGCACCGGAAAATGGCATTCTGCGCTTGGTCTCATATGGCTTAGTGCAATTATTAGTATGCTTCCGATGGTTGATTTGCGCCATTCATTAATTATAAATAGGATGCTTGCGGATGGAAAACATGAGCACGATAAATACAATCTGAGTGATCACCCCCCCAACCGAGGGGGTATTTTTATGCTTAAAAAACACCTCGCTCGGGCGAGGTGTGGGTTGTTGGGACTAGAAGCGTTAGCCGCGAATAACTTCTGACGGCTGGTCGGACCAGAGGGGGCTATCGCGGATCCATTGCTGGCATTTGGAACAGAAATGATCCAGGCCAGTGGCGCTTCTGTGCTTGATCGGATTCAGGACGCTGGTGCGGCTTGCAAGATTGGCCATAGTGCAGGTCGGGCATTCGCAGTGAATTTGAAGGCCATCGTGGTAGAACGCATGCCCCATGACGTGTTCTAACAGCAAGGATGTTACCATTTCGACTTCGTCGTCTTTCCAGCCTTCGAGCGATATGACGCCAGAGCCGTTGCTGTAGTACTCCGGACCGGTATGACAGGAGTAGCGTACGTACCTTTGCTGCGTTATGACGATGATAACGTCGTAACGGCGTTGATAATCGCTGCTTCTGAGGCCGGAAAGCTTGCGAGCTACAGACGGCAGGTCTACTACGAAGCCGTTACTGTCAATGTCGCCGTTTCCGACTACCGCAATGTTTGCGTCTTCGGTGTTGCGGATGATGTTGCCGGTGCCGATAATATGGAATCGACAGCCTGGTATGGTGCGGGCGCATTCATAGATAGCGGCGACTAGCTGTGCGTTGTGGTGCGCTAAATCTTCGGTCCAGGCGACAGCAACGTTTAACAAGTCCTTTTTAGCCATTTGGTCCCCCTTTCGTGGCTAGAATCTTTGTGCAGTAATTGTGTCAAAAAAGAACAGTCCCATACGGACATGTGAATATTATGCGATATATATGCGTTTATGTCAATGGGCCGTGCTTCTTGAATTTCGTGTAGAATGTGCTATAATATATGCAGTTACTCTAATGCACATTAACAATCTCACACTAAAAGGAGGTGAAAAATGGGAGTTTATTTTGGTATAATGTTGCAAAAAACTGGGCCAAAATTTATGCACTATCGGGCGAGCCTTGGTACGCGGCCTATCTTCATATTGGGAGATAAGTTCCCGGAATGCAGTGAGTTTTGGGGATGGCATGACGACTTGTCGATTGAGTATGTGTCTGACCGTAAGACTCATACATTTGCCGACTACTTGCCTACTCCGCTGCCGAAGTTAGTACATCGCAGGACGGACGATGTCTATTTGGTGTTGGCGCAGTATAAACGAGGCGAGCATGATGGTGGCTTTGTTACTAGGCCACAAGACCGGTGGCCGGAAGTGATTCGATCTTATAATGATGTTCGTTTTGGCCAAGATACTATTTACAAGGTTATGGTAATAAAAGCTAAAAAAGACGACATGTATCGTCTTGAGGAATCGTTTGTTATAAGGCCCTATGCTGAGTCATTACATATTACAACGCTCTATATGGTTTCAAAAAATGGCGTAAAACTGTTCACTGCCGAGACGGACGAGGATCTGTATGAACTCGTGCTTGGTGATGAGACTATATCGCTGAGCGAGACGGAGAATTATTTCTTAACACATACTGGTTTATATGACTGGGGCCTTATTTATGATTGATGTAGTTAGGGCCTAGCTTGAAACGCCAATGTTCATTTTTGCACTAAAGGAGATGAAAGGATGGGGGTTTATTTCGGCATATCGCTGCTGAAAACTGAGACAAATTATGGTTATAATACGGCAAAGTTGGGTGAGCGGGACATCTTTGCGCTAGATGGCCAATTCCCGGAATGTAGTGAGTTTTGGGGATGGTACGGCGACTTATCAATTGATTCTCCGTCTGGCATTCCGTTACCAAAGCTGACACACTCTCAAACAGACTATACTTATTTAGTCCTGGTGAGATGTCTGCGAGACGGACTTGCGCCCAGCATGATTACAAAGCCGAAAGATCAGCAGTCCGAAATAATTCGATCTTACGAACGCATTCGTTTGTACGAAAACGTTTTTTGGGACGTTTTGGTGTTTGGAGCTCGAAAAGACGATATGTTTTGCTATATTGGGCTAAACAATTTAACACTCTATATGGTTTCAGAAAATGGCGTAAAGTCCTTTACTTCTAAAACGTATGACGACTTGCGCGAATGTGTACTCAGCGACAGGACCATGCCGCTGAGCGAGAAAGTGAAGAATTCCTTGAGTTCATTTGGCCCTAGATACTGGTGTCCTGTTTATCCTGAAAAGTAATGGTAATGCTTATCGACAACTCTACACTAAAAAGGAGGTGAAAAGATGGGTATTTATTTCGATGTTCCGTTAACCGTAGGCGACAGGCCTGGTTGTGGCGTGGGGTTCTATTTTCACAGTTCCCTTATCCTGCTGGCAGATAAGACTTTCGCCGAAGAGCCATTGGCTCGGTGGCGGCCGGACTTATCCCTGCAAGTCAATCCCGATGGGCGTCTGCTGGTTTCTCGCCAGAAAAGTGATGATACTTACCTGGTTCTTGCGACTCTTTGCGGTAAAGGCTATGCGCGCAATGAAGAAATAAAAACAACGCGTAGGAGTAGCAAGTCGGTAAAAGTTCTGTATTCCGTAAAAGGAGTTAAGGCTTATGGGGGCGTATACGACATTGCGGTACTGAAGGTATGCAAGGGGGATTTTCTGTGCGTTAGTGACTTCGATTATTCACGAAGGGTGGTATATATTGTAGCGGATGATGGCTCCGTAATCGCCGATAGCAGGCTTGATCGCGTGACAGAGTGGCGAGATTCACCATATCTGAGCAGGTTGTCTACGGAAGGCGAAACTGTTCTTTGGTCACTTTTATCTGAGTGAGGGAGGAGAAAAAATGGGAGTTTATTTTGGCACGCCGTGCCATGTGAAGAATGGGCTCGTTTACTCTTGGGGCCAGGTTATTGCGAAGGCGGATTCCTCTCTGGAGGGCGAGTTCAATGGGTGGCATGATGGCTTGATTTTTGAGCAGGCGCCACTTTCGCCGTTTGGTGCATCATACAGTTCTTTGCTTTTACTGAAGCCGTCGGATGCGAATGAAATGTTCGTCATTCTGAAGAAGGATTACTTCTTTGGCTTTCTAAAGCGGGATTCTGTCATAGAGCTCAGGGGGCAACATGCAAAAACCCTTAATGTTGTGCGCAGAGAGGAGGATATTGACCTTTATGCGGACAACGAAGCGGTAGTCAGTGATATTGCCATTGCAGAACTTCGCAATAAGAACATGGTTTGCGTGATCAGCCCTCAATATGTGTGTAGTCTGTTCTTTGCGCTGGAGGGGCGCATCGGATTCGTGCAAAGTAATTATTATTCTTTGCACGATAAATTAAAAGATGATCAGGCTTTTCTGGCAAGCGGTCTGGGGGAGTATCTAGATTTTAGATACAATGACTGTATCTACGAGTGCTGGGATGATGTGAGCTTTGTGCCGACAAGAAAACGGCGCGAGAAAAAGCATTGAGCCTTTTTTGTTTTAGAGTAATGTTTATTCCCGCACGGATGTGCGGGATTTTTCATGGAGTTAAAAAGTCCGGTAATACATAATATGTTAGCAAGAAGCAATAAAAACCTCCGTCGATCTTGACGGAGGTGATTGGTTTTTGGTGAAGGTTAATTGTACTCGGAAATGAACGACGGTTCGTTTACCCAGATACGTCCTTCACGCATCTTTTGCGTGCATTTTTCGCAGAAGCAACTCTCTTTTGCGGTGTACGGAGGAAAGCTTAAGATGAACTCGCGCTGAGTCATTGCATGCATAGCGCAATATGGACTGCTGCAATGTGGCTCTTCGTCATACCCAAGAAGAATGTGGCCGAGCGCATGCTTAAGCATAACGGATACGGCTTTGCGGATCTCTTCGTCGTCTCTGCATGGTTCGAGCGAGACAATTGCGGCGCGAGTGTCATAATCGTCGTAGCGGCGATCGTTTTCTCCCGATATGGGCTGACGTGTGAAGACTATGGTGATGTTGCGTAACTCGAGATCCATAATTTCCCACGTAAGATCATCGGTCACGAAATCTGATCTGATTACCCAGCCGCGATCCTGATCCATCCGAATGTAGTTCCTGATATATGAATCAGTATCCTTAAAATCCTTAAAGTCTTTGCCGCAGGGTAAAAGACGAAAATTGAAACCAGGCAGTGATTCTGCGCACTCCTGCGCAGCGCTCTCGAACACGTCTCGATATTTTTCCAGTTCCGAAGTCCAAGCTATAAGTGTTGGCCTGCACCATCTTCCAAAATAAAGCATAAATGCCCCCTTTCTTTTTTCTACGTGAAGAGTTGCGTTATGGAAAAGTTCTACCTCGCATGAGGCTATATTTATTATGATGTAATAATGCGCTTTTGTCAAGGTGGGGTCAAAAGTCAATTTAAGTATGAAAATACTTTCGCCGCAGGATAAAAGACGAAAATTGAAACCAGGCAGTAATTCTGCACACTCCTGTGTAGCATCCCCGCCGAAGCCACGCCGGATTCTCCGGCAGGTTTCACATCAAGGCTCTGAATGCCTCCGTGCTGTCGGGATAGCATCCATCACATTCCGTCACAGTCACCGTTTCCTTAAGATCACACACTCTCACACCGTCTATCCGCGCATTTTCAAGCAGTTCTTGTTTTGTATTATACTCATCTTTGTCAAAATAAAACCTGACATTTTTATATGTATTTCCGTCATCTCCGTAGACGCCGATCTCGTGCTTTTTGTTTTTATAAATAAAGTCTATATTACAGCAGATTCCCATCGCAAATTCTTCATCAATAACGCGAAACAATACAGATACAGGGCTCTCTACGCTTTTGGATTTAAAAAACAACATATATTAATTGTACCATGTTCGGATGTGCACATATTGAACTAATATGTCCAATATTTGACGCCGCCGCGACGAGAGCAGGCGCCGCGCCCTGTGGCTGTACTACTGGTTCCGTCATTGCAGACGGCGCCAGTCCGAACACCCGATTGCTGCCCCGCTCCATTATCGGGGCTGGTTGTGTTGGGCGTGCTTGGGCTTGGCGTGGTGCTATTTTGAGATTTGCGGGCTTCCTCGGCGGCTTTTATGCGGGCTTCCTCGGCGGCTTTTATGCGGGCTGCTTCCTCGGCGGCCTTTTTCGCGGCTTCCTCGGCGGCTTTCTTGGCGGCTTCTTCTTTAGCCTTAATTTCGGCGGCTAATTGTTTGCGGGCTTTATTTTCTTGTTCGGTTTTCCATTTGCTCCAGACTTTGCGCATGAGGTCTTTGTCTTCTTGTGAAAAAATCCAATTAATACGGACTTCTTTTTGTGCGACGGTCAATCCAAGAAAAGCGTTATATAGGCTAAGTTTGTCGGAAGATTTGCTAAAAGCTTCGGCGGTTTTATTGAAGCTGATATCTTCGATCGCCCATTTGCTGGAAGGGATGATTTGCGGCGGCGTAACGGCCGTAAAAGTATCCGAAGTGGTGGGGCTAAGTTCGCCATTATTGTTAGTAAAATCGGTTGATTCGGTTTTGGAGACTCTACTGGTATATTTCTGTTGCTCACAATAGAAGTAATGCTTTGCACTGTCGTAGCTGAGGTTGCAGTCGAGAGTTATTTCATCGTTGACGACGATATTGTAATTGTAGTTTGATTCGGCGATTGTTTTAAAAAATGTCGAATAGCCAGAAAAGCTACATAATAGAATCGCAAGTCCGGGCAATAATGAACAAGCTAATAATATTAAGCGAGATGGCCTAAAAAGATGTCGATATTGTGTTGATGTGCCTGACGAAAAAAGACGATCGATTGCGTTTATATATTTTTGGCGTTGATCTTGGTGATGCTCTTTGGCAGTAGCGAGGTCATCGGCTAGCTTTGCTTCAGCGGTTTGAATTTTTTGTTCGATTTCGGCAACTTGCTGGTCTAATTCTGGTTTTTTCGTGGCGTTAGCAGCGATTTTTTGTTTGAGATCATTAATCAGTTGCTTGGCTTCGGTCTTAGTGTTGCCGGCGGCGATATCGATTGTGTATTCGCTTGATATAAAACGCGCATACGAGTATTTGACGAGATGCGTGCGAGGTTTGCCGTTTTTGTAGTAGCCATAGATTTCGCGAATCTTGGTTGAATATGGCTCAACGGTATATGGTTCGTTGAAATTTATTACATTATTACCACATTCGAGATGGTCGATGTAAACTATGGCTGATCCATAGGAGCCAATTATGTATTGTTGTCGAACGTTGGTAAGGTCGATTTTTAATGCGGATATTTCGGATTGGGCAGATTGTTTAATTGTGGAGAGTTCCTGGCGTTCAGTATTAAAGCTAGAACGATATTTTGCGTTTAATTGCCGGTAAATATGTGCATATTCCTGCGGCGAGTAGTCGGTGATATCTTTGCTCATCGGACAGCTCCTGGGTATGTTCCCAAAAAGTAGAGCCCGAGTATGATTAGGACGAGATATATAACGTATGCGACTACAAATAATGGGCGATGCGTCCATTTTTTACGATATTTGGCAGCAAAGTAGAAACCGACGGGCGGAACAATAACTAACAATGCAATAATGTAGCCGTTAGAGATGGAGTCTTCAAGAGCTTTTTGATTCACTTGATGCCGCATTGAAATAAGACTCCTTCAATTTTGTTGTAATCGCGTTGAGATAGCGAAATTGAATACGTTCGGGCAATATTGCGCCAACGTTTGGCGTATTCGCAGTAAAAATTCGGGTTGCTTGGATAATAGTCGGCAGGACCTTGATCGCTTTTTCGGCGATTTTCTTTGGAGGATACGGCAATATATACGCCATTGTTCATGGCAGACAAACTTTTGCCGTAATTTTGTTTTTGGGTGTGAGACCATGCATAGCCGCCATGTTGATTAACGTAACGAAGCGGGATGATATGGTCGATATCAAGATCGTTATCTTCGCCATCGCCTTGATAAGGATTGCCGGTTAACTTGACGCCAGAGTATGGATCGATCCAGGATCCGTAAGTAACAAGGCAACCATCCGAGGTTTTGACTGGTACGGTAGATTGTGCAGTTAGGAGACGTGAGCGAATATTGCATCCTGTGCCAACATTCCAACCTTTACCATAGTTGGCGCGAAGATATGGCGAATTGTCCGCCTCGGCAATCTTGATGCCAGACATGGCGGAGGTGGCAGCACTAGTTGGTTTTGGGCTAGTAGTGGCTTGCGGCTGCGTGGCGCCTTGATTAGAATTGGTTGCGGCAGTGGTTGGGGTTTGGGCCGTGGGCGTGGTCGCAGCTATAGTATTTGGTTGGGCTTCTTTAAGTTTTTCGTAAAACTTTTGCGTATAGGCTGCACTCTGTTCTTCATAGTTGTCCGGGGTGTAGCTATTATGCAGACTATTGCTGGCGTAATCTTGCTTGGGCGGTTGGACGGTGGGAAGCGCCGCGCATGCAATAAATAGCCACAATAGTAAATAGATGTTGCCGAAGATATAAAATTTTCTTTGGCGAGCGTGTTGAGCGTACGCAATTTTCTTTACGTAATAATATGGAAATAGGGGCGGAAAAATAACGGCAGCAACTAGAAATAAGATACTCTTTGCTCTATCTTTACCTCCCATAATGCTTATATTATAGCATGGTGAAGATATGCCCGTGAATGTTACTGTCGAGACCACGGAATAAATAAAACGGTTTGTCAAATATGCACCATTTTTAAAAAACTGACGCATTGAACAAAAAAGGGGCATTTTGCCCCCCTGTTTTATGAGAAGAATGATGAGTTAATATCAGAGTACTCCAGCTGGAATGGCCGGAGTATTTTTTTTATCGTTTACGGTAAATATCGTCAATACTTTTTCTCGGGCTATAAGGAATAGTGCATCTATCGCAGTAGTAGCCGGTTGCGATAATTACCGCGATGCGTTCAGAGCTCGGGATGTCCAGTAACTTTTTCAATTTCTCTTCTTGTTTGGCCGAATTGCCGAATTGACAGAAGCACGAACCAATTCCTTGCGAATGTAGAGCATTCACGAGATTCATAGAGAAAAGTCCTGCATTAAACCAACCCTGGTTGCGCTCGCCAATGAAGTAATTTGCATTAATGTCAAAAGTTACGACGAGTGTATTGATGGTATCTTTTTCGAAACCGCCAAAGCCCTGTGCGGCATCGATCACTTTTTTAGACTTGATTGAATCAGAAACATAGTAGACCTTAATCATCTGGCGATTACAGGCTGACGGTGATAGTATTGCAGTTTCAATAGCTTTCTTTAAGTCCTTCTCGTCGAGCCTCTTCGTGGAAAATTCACGAACCGAGTGGCGGCTAGCCAAGAACCTACTATAATCAATCGTCGCGTCTTTCTCGAAATCTTTCTTCGCCAGAACAAAGCTGCCGACATTCATTTTTTTGATCTTAGAATAATTCTTTAAGAAATCGGACACTTTTTTATATTCCTTTGCATCGGTCCATTTCTTTGTTTCGTAGAATCTAGCATAATTTCGTAAGACATTGATTGCATTTACGAAATCAAAGTCATTTTCGTAATTACCATATGATTCATAATCGCGAATTAATTTTATTAATTCGTCTACTTTTGTAACGCCGAAGTGACGTGGATTTTTGTTGGACATGCCCTTCTCTAGTGAGTGTGAAATTAGGAGCATATTGTAGCCAATTTTAGCTTTTGTTGGTGAGGAGTGCGAATAATTCTTTTTGAAGAAATTCTTATCGTATGAATATTCATGATGGGCTTTTACTTTTGTGGCTATTGGTTTTATGAAAGGTATTTTTTTAATTATCTGTTTTATCATATCACGCCTTTCTTCTTATTATTTTTATAATCAACTGCTTACTTTGTTTATAACTATCCGATTTTCCATATAAGATTAAATATCCCGCGTTTACTATTATGATGCATGCGACCCCTCCAGATATTAGCTGGACGATGGGGCTACCGCGGAATGTCTGCGTAATAAAGAATGATATTGCTGCAAGAAAAATAGTCGAGAAGGTATAATAAAGGATATTTTTGATGTATTTAGATATTCCGTCAGCGTTAAGTACTGTTGAAAATAGGTTTTTAATTAACCATGGACTTCCTATAAACATGTATGTTATGACGGTTGATAGGATTACGCCATAAATACCTATAAAATGGACCGAGACTATATTTAGTATTAAATTTGCTAGAGCTGTAATTAATGGGCGAAAACGGTCTTCATGCCAAATGCCGGCAGCGTCCTTATATGTGCACATTAATTGATTTAAGTGGTAGACAAAGAAATAGGTCGAGAGGCAGATTATTGCCGGGATACCAAGCGTGAGTTCTTCGCCTACCCACAGTTTGATGAATGGTTGATAGAGACACAATAGGCAAACAGAACAAAAGCCCACAATCCACATAATTATAAAAGTAAATTTTTGGAAATCTTGATAGTTCTTTTCTTTGCTTTCGGTAATGATACTGTTGCCAATTCCAGCAATGGTTGCTGTATAAAATACCGAGAGTAATCCATTTAGTGCCGTTATGATGTAAAAATAGTTTTGATATATAGTCAATGTTGTTAGGCCGAGAAAAGTTGATATTACCAGAGTGTCTGCAGAGTTTACGATAGTGCCACCTATTTTTGCCGTGAATAGATCTTTAATCCGACCGTTAATTTCTCTTTTTTCCTTCTCGCTTAGCTCTCCTTTTGGAGAATATTCGGGATATAGTCTTTTAGATACGATTGCGATTGTTACGTTTGTAATTATTTGAGATACTAATGTAGCCGTAATGAATAAATAGTAATTTCTAAATACTATGATTGAGGAGATTTGTATCAAACACAGGATTGTATTTGACAGAATATTGATTTTACTAATTATATCGTTTCGTTGATGTGCTTGGAGAATGGAGTTCTTATATGCAAACATCCAGTAGGACATAACTGTTGCGGCTAAACTAATAAGGTATAGAGCATAGATGTTTAATTCTGGCACAGGATTACCTTTAATGAAATAAGGAATAAATGGTGTCAGTATTAAACCTATAATAGCTATAGCTGCACCGATGATGCGATAGTATTTTTTATACGTATTCATCAGCACGCGTATTTTTTTCGTATCATGTTCGGCAATTGGCTTATACATGCTATATACCATAGCGGAACCCACGCCGAGTTCGGCGAGATTGAGTATTTGTAGCACAGAGGTGAATAGTCCGCTCAGCCCTGTATATTCAATACTCATAAATTTGATCATGAGAGTGCGCGTCAAAAAAGGAATAGCAATCTGGTAGGCTTTAAGTATTAAGCCAAATAATATATTTCTGCTAGCGTTTTTTGCTCGTCCTGCCATACCTTTATTTCTTTACATCTAATGCTTTCTTTAGAAAATCGAGGGATTTTTCTTGTTCCCTTTTTAGTTTTTCTTTCGCTTCAGTATAATCCACTTTAAGGTTTTCTTTAGTGATTTCTTTGCCATTAAATTCGCGATTCTTTAGCCTGAATGTGTCGATGAGGTTTTGTAGGCGGGTGTACATATAGTTCGATTCCCCCGTTCGCCTAAATGCGATAAATGGCCGTTCGAATATGAATGAAAATACGCAGGCGTGGAATGAATCAGTACATATAAGCCGTGCATGGTGGATTAAGTAGAGGAACTCTTCTATACCATAGCTAGAATCTGGTTTATCTGAGAAGTATATTGTCTTATAGCCCTTTTCTTTTGCATATTCCTCGATTGCTTCTTGGTGGTCGCGATTACCAAGAATGTAGCACAGAATGTATTTTTCGTTTTCGGCTAGATTTCTCGGTCTTCTTTCGAGTGCTTCATATTCAACTTTATCCAGAAGAAGTGTTGGGTCGGCAACTACTTCAATCTTCTTATCTGTTAATGGCTGTAGTAGCATTTTTGCCGATTGTTCACGTACGGATATTGCTGAGTATTTTTTCAGTGATCTCTTAAACATTTCTTTTTGTTCATTGGTTAAGCTACTAGTGCCAATAGATGCGGCGTATGATATATTATTGGCTCGATTTGTATCGAGGAGGTGTGGATATTTCTTTAGATAATTTGGGTTCCAAACTTGATCTGAGCCGACAACTATTGTTTCGCCCGTTGGTGCTTTGACCTGTTTTGTAATATATTTTTTTGTGAACTTTCTTAATTTTCTGTCTTTTCTATAACGTAGAGCTAATGGTGTCGCGTGTTTTAAAAACAGTTTTGCATTTTCTTTATTATTTCGAGGCCAATAGCTATTATTGTCTACATGTATTCTTTCAAGAACTTTTGACAATGCGAATAGCTGAAGGCGATTGCCGTAATTGTAATAGCCGTTTAGTGTGTATATTGTTACGTTCATGTTTACCTTATTTATTAATGAGTTTAACGTGTGTGCCTGGTGCTAATTATGTGATTGTTATTTTAGCAATTAGTATTCATCCCAAATAAAATGGTAGTTATCTATTCTAGCCCCTGGGCCCATTGTTTGATAATATATGACCTTATATAACAACAACAATATTAGTACGACTAGCATGATGGCTGTCTTTTGTTTCTCTTTCATTTTTAAGCGGGCGATTAGTTCTGGTATTAGTATGACGTATGCTAAATAGTAGTACGTCGTTAGTCTGGCGAATATATAAGACTTTGCTGCTACAATCTGAATTATTGTACAAATTGCTGCCATATGATAGAGCAGATGCGTGTTGTCATTTTCCTCTTTCTTCTCGCGATTTGTTTTGATCTGTTGCTTGCCAATGATTGCTCCTACTAATAATACGATTGCAAAAAGTAGAATTCTAATAATCAGTAGAGTATTGCTGCTTTCTGAGACGTAATCAAATCTTCCGCCAAGATATCTCTGGCCATAGCTTGTAAAAGAGAGGAATCTTAAGAGCGACGAGCCGAATATGTATGCTGCGAAGCTGAAAAGCGTGTAGATTAATAGCATTTTTTTATTAAATTTAATTTTCGCGAGGAATAGGGTAGGTAGAAATATTATGGATGTAGTATGCGCTATCGTAGCAAGGATTTGAAGCGCGATGAAGCGTTTAGTTTTTTGCTCCCTGGCGTTTTCTATATTTAGCAGACAGATAGCTAACGCTAGGGATTGCCTAAACTGGTTAAATACTTGTAGATGCAGGCAAAAAGCAAAAATTGTGGCCAATACTAACGTCGATGACTCTTTGCTTTTGTAGGCTGATATATAAAATAAAATAATAATGACGGAGTTTATGATTGCCAGTGAGATTTGATAGCTTCTTGTGACAGATAATATCTTAAATACGTAAAAGAATAACCCTAGCCATTCGTGTGCGTATGGGTCATTTTTTAAGACAATGTTGTATGCCCAGTCATAAATACCGTAATCCGTGCCTACGGTCTTTGCTCGAAAACAGACTAAAATAATGAATGGGAGTGCCGAAAACAATAGAAAAAGCTTTGACAATGTTTTGTTTTTTTGTTTTAGCTTAATTGAAAAATGAAATAGCAGTAGTGATATCATCTCGAATAGAAGATATAAAAACAATGAATCACTTATCATTATTAAGCCTCGCCTCTTATTCTTCTGTATAGCCACCAACTTTTTCTAAAGAATGAATAGCCTAAATAAGTAGCTAAAATAGCAGCCTTGTCTCTTTTTGGAGTTCGTCGGTCAAATAGCACTTTTCTTCGCATTTGTTTCATATTGCGAAATAGTTCATTTTTAACTTTTTCGTTGCCTTCTCTCGATTCGGATAGCTGGCTCAATGTGGCGAGGTTGCTGAATAGTATTCTACGTAATGCTGCATTCTGCAGTTCTGGATACTTCTTTAGTATATAATTGGTAACTTCTTCAGTCGATTCAATTAAGTCTAGTTTTTTTTCGGAAAATATTGTTGTCGTGATAGATTTTTTCCGTCGGTAGTAGTAGTAGATAGGCTTTGCAATTATTGATATTTTTTTAGCGTCAGCCAATAGTTTGCCCGTGATTGCGGTATCTTCGAAAATTTGCCCATTAGGAAAAGGGTGCTTTATTGCTTTTGTCGTTTTAAATATTTTTGCCCAAAGTGATGTATCTATACCGTTGTCGTATAGGAGTCTATCGCATGCCTCTTTCCCCGATATTGTCATATCTTTATCGCAAACATGTACGTAATCCCTTTTTGGATACCTAGTAACATGCCCTGCTATTGCCACGTCGCTATCATTATTCGCGATGGCGCTATATAAGACTTCAATATAATTATTAACTACGCTGTCGTCAGGGTCTATGTAAGTAATTAAAGATCCCTTTGCATTTTTTAGGCCAGCATTTCTCGCATATGAGATTCCCTTGTTTTTTTCGCGGATAATGCTTATCCGTTTGTCTTTTTCTGCATATTTGTCAATGATTATGTTAGAGCCATCCGTAGAGCCATCGTCGATAATGACTATGTCTAATTTTTTGTAGCTTTGATTAATTACTGAGTCCAGACATCTTTTTAGGTATGGCTCGACGTTATATACGGGGATTATGACTGAAATTAATGGCTTAGTCTCAGAAGCTTTTTTCATATTTCTTCCCTGTTAATTTTGCCACTAAAAAACTCCCACCCTTCTTTAGCCAGTTAACTCTTTGCATATCGATGACTGGGACTTCTATGTATTTCAATTTATTCGTATTTATATACACATCTAGCAATCGCTCAGATATGCGGCCATAAAACCTTTTATGGAAATCTGAGTATTGGCTGGCGTCAACGCGCTTCTCGAGCTCGAATAAGATATCGAAGAGCCAGTCGCAATATTCCTTTAGAATCTCGCGTTTCATAATACACATGTTGAACACGTGAGCGCTTTTTCGGGTATGTAGTTTTTCGAATTCGGGTGAGTATTCTGGGTATTTTTCTTGGATTATTTCGCCAGCTAGATCTAGCGGCTCGATGTGCATGGTGTGCTTGTAGTGATCATAAAGATTCTCAATAAAATAATTGCGCTTCTTCGGGAGAATAATATCTGCTTCGTTTAGTAGCTTATCTACTTCTTTGCTGCTGAGGACGTTTTTGAATTTTTCCTCTTCGGTTTTGAGATGCTTTTTATTACTAAAATAGCGACGGTAGTGTACGAGGCCGATATAGTCTGCATCGAGGTTATTGATTGCCCAGTAGAGGCCGGTAAGCTCGCAGAAATACGGATTCTTTTTAGAGATATTTTTACCCTCATTGTCGCGTTGGTAGCCAATGGAATCTTTGCCGGCTGCGCCGACATGGAGCGGAAGATATATCTTATCTTTCGGCATCTGGTATTTTTTATGGGTGGCGACGATGATCTTTACATTCTTCGTCATTTAGCGCCATCCTTCTTAATGATGGACTTTGCTGTTTTTACAATGCACTTAATGTCCAGAATGAGGCCTTGATTCTCGATGTAGTAATACTCTTGTTGGAGGCGTTCATTGTAGCTTACGTTGCTACGTCCATTCGCGCCCCACCAGCCAGTAAGACCTGGCTTAACGGATTCGTATACCTCATGATTGCCTTTATGCCCATCGAGTTCGCCTTCGATGAGTGGACGTGGCCCAACTAGGCTCATGTCGCCACGGAGAATATTGAAGAATTGTGGAAATTCATCAAGACTGGTCTTACGAATAATATGGCCAATCTTAGTTATACGTGGGTCGTTCTTTAATTTCTGATACTGATCCCATTCTTCTCTGTATTTTGGGTCTTCTAGCAATTCTAGTAATACTTCGTCTGCATTGGGGATCATGCTGCGGATCTTGTAGATTTTTATCTTTTTTCCGTTTTTACCAATACGTGCCTGGGAATAGAGGACTGGTGCGAAGTCGCCGTTTTTGATGTTTACTAGCTTGACTACGCCGATTATTGGTATAGTTGCTACGGTTCCGGCGGCACCGATAAGAATATCAAAGAGGCGTTTGGTGGCAAGATATGGTATGGAGCGGAGTTTACTTTGGGCGGTGGAAGTTTTGCGCACAGAAATAGAGTCTGCAAAAGCAGATTCAGAAGAAATAATAGAGTCTTCGTTTGCGCTCATTTCTTCAACACTCTCACTTTGGTTAATAATTCCTAAATTATATAACTTTCCTCTTATAAATGAAAGCATAAGCGTCATTCGTGTAGCGTTTTTTGTGGTAGAAGTTTGGCACATGAAAAAAAGAGGCGCGGCGAGGCGTCTCTTTTTTAACTAGTTCCCTTCCGGTTCGTAGTCGTCTTTGCCGGTGTTAGTATTCTTTACTGGGGCCTCTTCGAGATCGAGGATGAAGGCGTTGACGGCGCGCTTGCGACTGCTGTAGGTGATGTAGTCAATGCCGTTATAATATTCATACTTGTCGTCTTCGTCTAGCGGAACAACAAAGCGGATATCCTCGTGGCCGTTCATTTCGCGGTTAAGGGTGTAGCGACTGACCATTTGGATGCCATTTTTCTCAGTAACGTCAAATTTAACGAAGACTAGTTCGCCGAGGCTAATACTACCGTTGTCGCCATTGGCTTTGACAGAGTTGAACCCGTGCGAGTTAGCAAGCGTCTTGAGTTGGTCGAAGGTCATTTCTTCGTTTAGCTCAAGGTAGAATTTGGTCATCTTGTCGTACTTATCGCTGTAATCTTTGTCGAGTTCCTCGTTATCTTCGAAGATTTTGCGCCCAGAAGCGAACGGATGATAATCTTCGCCATCTTCATCGCTGGTCTTGGGTGGTTCCGCTGGCGGAGTTGGTTTTGTGAGAATAGTAATCGTAACGATGATGGCGATGGTGATCAGGACGATTGATGTCAGAATGGCGGCAACTTTGAGGCCGGCATGCTTATTATTGCCGTTTTGGGTATTCGCCGGTACCGCTTGTTGGTTGAAAGACGTTGGTGTCTGAATGACTTGATTATTATCCATGTAACTCCTTATTAACTATTATACGCCAAGATAATCCAATAATGCTTTTGTTATTTTTTGGTAGCCAGTTTCATCGAGATTATTGGCGATGAAGTTGTCGTGCGGATATCTGCCCTTCCTTTCCGAAGTATGATTGGCGCCCAGGTCCCAGATTTGGTAATTGTTTACGAAATCAGTAAATCTGATCGGTTCTGCGCCAGAAATGCGCTGGCCGTTTTGATCCAATAGGTCGGCGGCCTGAAGGAAGCTACGTGCTGCAGCGGTGAGCGAGCCGCCATTTTGCAGAATCCAGTTTTCGGTGCCGATGCCGCCTAGGCCACCTTGCGCTAATGTTTCGTTGGTGACCTCATCCCTGTCGCCGGCGTGTTTTGGCTTGTAACATTCGTATTGCTTGAATAGTTTTTTGGCGGCAATGATGTTTTTGATAGCTTGGTCGCGTTCGGCACCCTCTAGGTTGTCCAGATAATCTCTGACGGCATTTTCGGTGGCATAGGTTATCTTGTCGGTACGTTGAATGAAGGTAATGTCGATGTCGACTTCGTCTTCTAGCCCATCCACATGTACGTGTTTGGTGCGAATATCGTAGGGGGAGATGCCGCCACTGCGAGACCTACTAACGCCTGCGGTCGTATGGATGGCGGACTTGATGCGTGCCGCCAGTTGACTCATTCTTTCGCTGTCAGCATAAATATCGCGGTCGATGCGGAAAATGTAATCAAAATCGCCGTCGCCAGGAATATTGGTGCCACGTCCAGTGGAACCGGTACTACTGACTTCGATTACACCCGGAGCAACGTCGCCGTCAATATAGTTGCGTAACCCTGGATCGCTTTCGAGTAGCTTTGCGGTAATGGCATCTCGGATAGCTTTGTCTTTGCGGTCAACTTCTGCTTTGTTGGCGGCAGTGTCGATTTCTTGGCCGAGGTTTAGCTGCGCGATACGCTCGGCGTCGTTATTGAAATCTTCGGCGCTGGCGGCGCGATATGGACCGGTCTCATATTCCGGGTTGCCGGATAGCTGCGCGCGCATTTTGTCGTATTGTTCCTCGGTGAATAAGAGTTGGCCGGTCTTTCTGTCGTAGACTGGGATATAAAAGCCGTTTTTGACAATTCTAAAGCAGGTGCGGTCGAGATATTCGCCTTTTTGAATTATTTCTTCGTCTAGGCTTTTATCGTCGGGTTGCTCGATTACCATTGCCTTAATATGCTCTGAACCGAAGCCGACGCCGATGCCGTAGTGGCTTTCGCCCAATACGCCCGTTTGGAATAGTTCTAGGCGGTTGTCTGATAATTTTACATCTTCTACTTCGCCAGGGTGCCCATCGTCTTGACGTGTTGTTCTAAATCTGTCTGGTGTGTTTTCTATTACAAACCATACATAGCCGTAGTTGCCATTGGGGTTGTCCTGGATTTCGGTACAATCTTGGATAGCCACATCTTCGCCTAGGCGCATTGTGACGTCGGCGTCGAGGGCTGTTTGGTCGGTGTCGGCATCTTCGCCAAGGAACTCTTTGGAGTTTGAGCCATACATCAGAATATTGTCGAGGTACTTTCCGTTGACGTTTTTGATTAGGTCGCCCCTGTGGATGATTAGAGGATGTTTGGCAGTTTCGCGATTGTATTGGTCGGCGGTTTTCCTGTTTTGATTCATCCTGCGCAAGGCGTCTTCTACGCCATGCAGGCCAGCCGTGAAGCCAAAATAGCGCACGGCGCGGTCTGCAATAGTATCGCGCTTCCTGACGCGGAGTGTTTGCTCGAGTGTTTGGATGTTTTCTTTGGTCGGTGCAAGGCTGGCATCGACAGGGTTTTCTTGCCCGCTCTCGGTCTGGTTGTAGAGGGCGGCGATATGTTTGATGAAACTCGTGATTGTTTGTTGTGATGCTTGGTCTAGTTCGTCGTAGGTTGTTTCGCCGCTTTTGATGTTGTCCAAGATTTTTTGACCATCACGCATGTTTTCGAGATATTTGCGCATGGTGATATCGTTGGACTCGAGTGAACTTTTGATGAGGTTGCGCAAAATTATGCCATAACTTCCAAATGGGCCTTGTACCTCTGCCTGCGCAAGGGTTGGCGATAATTTATATTCGGCACCTTCGACGAAGTCGCGCTTGAATTGGTCCATTGGGTGGATGGTTTTGAAGACTAAGAAATTCTTTGCTACTGGTGGGAGATTGTTGCGTAGGAAAATCGCCTCGATTTTTTCGAGCTTCTCCTTGGCGCTAGTGTAATCGAATGACAATTTGCCATCTTCGCCAATGTTATAGTTGCCGCTGCGCAGAAATTCTGAGATAATTGGCGCCATCAAACGCTGGAGGCTGTTTGAATTTGAATAGGTTATTTGATTGATTAGGTCTTCAATGCCATTGATGGACTCTTCTGATATTTCATATTTACCTGTTTCTTTTAAGCCCAAAAAGGTCGTGAAAACACTGTCGTCTCCAAATGGGTCGTATTCTCTACTGTAAGCGGTTAGGAAGTTCTTGGCGTTTTTATATAGGCATTCGGTATTATGTGCAGAATTTTTGTCGATTGTCTCATTGTCTTGCGCAATTTGCCCGAGAATTTGCATGCGCCTGACTAAGTCGATGTCGGTGTCGTTGTAAATCTGCTCGATTGCTTCAACTTGGCCGATGAATGCATTTAGGCTATCCTTGCGAAATCCTTTTTCGCCATCGATGGGCGCCAGGAGGTATCGTTCAAAAATCCGTCTGTTTGTTCCAATAATGTCGTAGTTGAGAAAACCGCCTGGACCTTTGATAGTCTGTTTATCGAACCTTTTTGTTAGCTCTTCGTAGGCTTTATAGATGTACATTCTGTCGTATGGCTTTGTGTCTGGGAAGCGTTCGTGCTGATAGCCTATATGAAAAAGTTTGCCATCGGCGCGTTTTTTCAGCTCTTCAATTGGCAAATCGGCGTCCTCTGGTGTATTAATCTGCGCTAATATCTCTATTGCGTCGGTGCCAAAGAAATCCGCGTTGTTAATTTTATTGGCAGCCTTAAGTTTTGCGGCATAAATAGCGGGATCATTCTCGAGGTATAATGAGGCTAAAATTTCGTCACTAAGTGGTTTTTCTAAGTTTTGTTCGGTCAAATCTTGTATAACTTTTAGCTGTTTTTCGTTGAGATATTTTTCGCACAGCCCTTTGCGGCCATCTATAAAGTCTTGGACGTCGGGTTCGTTGCTGCGACGAGAAATAGTGCCGGTTGTTACAGAATCTAGCATGATGGCGACCTGGAACTCTTCAGTTGGCTCGTCATTTTCGTCGAATAACTTCGCTTCGCCACCTTTGCCATAGAGGCCTAGCGTGACAATTCTTTTAACTGAATCGTAATCCTGGTTGCTTAATTCGTTTTTAGAGTTGTCCAAAAATCTTATACAACTTCGTACGTTTTCGGGGGCATCGTCGAGGAGCTCTGGCATTCCTTCGGCGAAGTCGAGCAACTTGTCCATATAAAACCTGCGATTAAGCCCCAAATGGCTGTAGGGATTTATTTCTGACGAAGAGTGTCTTCGTAATCGAGAACGTCGGCCGCTTGTCGGCACAGCTTGGTTTGGATAGAAATTTGGTACGATATTTTTTTGGACATAATTGAAGACCGAGTCGAGACCTGAAGTGTTATCGGTATCGTATTGTTTGAGTTGTTTGAGCCGTTTTAGCGATTGCGAAAAGCGAAAAGTTGGCATTTCGGTTCCGTTTTTTCTTGCTTCGTCGAACCTTTGGGCTAAGCTCTGAAAACTTTGCATTGATTCGCTGGCGTATTGCTTTAGCCTAGCTTCGCGCAAAACCTTAAAGCTGTCTTCGTAGTGCGCTAGCATGGCGGATTCTTCTTCTGTAAGGTTTTGGTCTGGGAATAATAGCTCATCCAAATCGCCAGACATCTTACCGCCATCTGCGATAAACTTTTGCGATTCATCGACAAGTACGTCGATGGTGGCTGTTTTGACGTCGTCTTCGGATAGGCCTTCGGGCGGATTATCGAATGCGGCCGCAAAAACCGATTGACACATGTTCGCATAATAGTCCTGAGAGTGCCGATAGGTTTCTTTGTCGGCAATGTCCTCTGGTATCTCTACTTGGGCGGCGGAGGCAATTTTTTGCTTTAGCTCTGCCGCAATATCTTTCTGTGACTCTAGTGTACTCCACTCGCTTTGCGAGGATTCCTTTGGTTGTTGATAAGATTCTTGGCTTGGCATATTATTTTTGGAATAGCTGGTGGTCCATAATGGCTTCGTCGAGGGTTTCAAATTCATTAGTTAAGCTTCCGTTAAAATGCTGGAAGGCTTTTTCGCCGGACTGAAGAATAAACGTGTCAACATTTTGGATGGGTTCATGGTAGACGAAGTCTACGGCTGTGTCGGGGGAATCAGACTCTTCGTTGATGGATGAAAATTGGACGTATTCTTTGGTCTCCGCTAGGACGATTCGGCCATAGCTATTGTAGTCCTCGATGTCGATTTCGTTGGAGATATCCTTTAGTTCGTCTTTGAGAGTACTGATGACAATTTCTCTACCGCAAACCTTCGTAAAAATCTTTTGCATGGTTGTGTAGTAGTCGGCATGATTGACAGTGTCGTCCTGATTCTGCGCGTCGGCGATGAGCATTTTAGGCACAATATTAACGGCGACGATGGCGGCGATTATCATGATCGCAATGATGATTGCGGATATGATGATTGGCCTAATAAATCCGTTCTTCGGTTTTTGGCCCGTCGTGCCAGCCAAATTTATATAGTTTTGTTGCATTTTCCTCGCCTTTTCTTGCTTATGATTATACAACAATATTTGTGCCATGTCTCCTACCTCGTCCGAACCTACGGTTCTCCTCCTACTTTAATAAGCAAAAATCCCGAGCTAAAACTCGGGCTGTTTGCTTGGTGCTGGGAGTAGGAGAACGCAACTCGTTGAGTTGCTCAACTCGGGGCGTCGACTCGGAAATAGAAATGCAGGCATTTCTGCTTCGCTCGTCTCCTACCTCGTCCGAACCTACGGTTCTCCTCCTACTTTAATAAGCAAAAATCCCGAGCTAAAACTCGGGCTATTTGCTTGGTGCTGGGAGTAGGAGTCGAACCTACGAAGGCCGAAGCCGGCAGATTTACAGTCTGATGCGTTTGACCACTTCGCTATCCCAGCGACTAGATATATATTAGCATTTTTGAGAGACATGTGCAAGTAAAAGCCCGCAATTGCTTGCGGGCTTGGTTCTTGTGGCCATATAGAGGCTCAGGTTGGTTGTTGATCGAGCAGTGGCTGCCATCTCTGCATCACCTTGAGCATATTCAGTGTACGGCGCATGCGTACATCCATGCCAGGCGCATATCCTTTCTTTTTGAGCAGCTGCTCATACATCTCGATTCGCGCGCGAATGTACTCTTCGCGGTGCTCGCCGGCAATGCCGAGAATGAACTCCTCAACACTTTTACAGCGAGTGTCGTCGGACGGAAAGTACAGGATACCGTCATACCGACCGCCAATGCAAATCTCTTCATGCAGACAGGCGAGGTCTACGTACCAGCTTGGAGCATCTTCGCTGACGTAGGTGAACTTGCCCATGAAATCGTAACTTACGAGCCACTTTGCGATACCCGTTAGGTTACGCTCTCTTACGAGCGGCGACTCCGTCCAGTCGCGTGGACGGTACTTAATCCGCACCGTCTCTGTTCCGATTCTCAAGCTTTTAGTAATCACTATTTATCACCCCTTTCATGTGATTCTCGCTCTGATTCATTGTGCAACATCAATGGTGCCTTATTAAGTTTTGTAAGCCTCCAGTAATCTGGCGAGCTCGGCCTTTGCGATGTCGGCATCTTTTCTTGTTTTGGGATTATTGAGGACCTCTAATGTATTATCCTCGCGATACATAAAGCTATCGCCCTTGGGTGTCTCATAGTTCGAAAGGATGCCCACGATGGTTCTTGCGATTAACATAGGTCCGCCAATTGCGCCCCACGGATATAAATCGATGATGTTTCCATATCGATCGATGAGCCATGAGTGCTGAAGACCCGGTGTATAATAGCCGTGCTTGATCTTGAATTTGGGCTCAAAAAGTTCTCCGACTGCGATGCAGAGTACGTGGCAGCTCAGCTTACCAACATCTTTGAAAGTTGCTTCGTTGATAATTTCTCTGATTAGCCGAAACTGCTCTACGCAGTCCGGACAATCTTTACTTAACTGTTCTTCAGTAAAAGATACCATGCTTCACCTCCTAAGCTGGTTTTTGTGGATTATGAACGATATGCATATTATAACATGATTGGCCTTGATGTGCAAAAGGAGAAACTTGACTATTATGCTTATGTATGCTATAATTAAGGTATGTTTTGGAAAGGGGGAGCTAGTTATTGCCGGTTTCCATTGCGCCGGTTTTCATCTCGTAGGAGAGATATTCCTGTTCTGGATCTTCAGAATTAATCTTGCCCGATAGAAAGATGCGGTCGAACAAGTTTGGGTCATCAATATTCTTTTCGATGAATTTCCAGGCATCAATGTTGCCATTATAGTAGGCAAGATCTTTGTTGTTTGGCAGTGTACCAGTGCCGCGATATACGCGTTGGAGATTGTCGTAGAGTTGCCCCTCGTTCCAACCGCCGGTTAGATGTTCTAGGCGTTTCATAATTTCAAAAGTTTCGCGAAAATTTGTTTGGCGGAAGTTTGCTAATCCGATCATGATGTATCTTGATGGGGCTGGAGAGTCTGGGTCTTCGAATTTTCCTTCCAGAGACTGCTCTACTGCTTTGGCTATGCCCTCCTCAAAGGTTTCGCGTCCAGGAAAGCTTTCGGAGCGGAAGACCTGAATAGCGGAGTCTTCGTAGGCTATGCCTCGAAGCGCGTGTGTGCCGAGCTCGTGCACGATAATCTTTTCTAGCTCCTGTGTAGTATAGTCGCCTTTGCTACGTGCGCCTGGAAAATTGATAACTTTGCTTTTTGATCCTACGCTGGCCATTCCTGCGTTCGGCTTAACCTTTGCGTGCCATGTGGTCTCCTCGCTTATCTCGTCACGGATTATTTCGTTGACAATATCGGCAGCGTCTTGAGCTGTAAAAGATTCTTTGTCTTTTGGGACATGGCGTAGGAATGGTTCGTAAAAGATCTTGACCATTTCGCCGAAACGGTCAATAGTGCTTTGCTGCGGGGCGTATAGTGGCTCGGTGCTTGTCGGTAAGTCTCCAAGCATGCTCATTAACTCATCGTACTCTTGACGATCTTCTGGTGATAAGGAACCTACATCGATTTTGTCAATTTTTTGCTTGAGTAAAGCATAGAAAGTGCCTTCGTCGGGTACGCCGTATAGTTCAGCGTTTGCTTTTTGGTGTTCTATTCGGGTCGCTAGCTGTTCTTCTGGCGTTGTGGCTGAATTGTATTCGGCGGTTGCTAATGTCAATCTGTTTTTCTTCTCGATATAACCAAATTCGATTTCGAGTAGGAGCTTTTCACGATAAGATAGACGATTGTCATCTTCTAGCTGTAATTTTGTCTCTTCTATTTTGGCGATGTTTTCCTTGTAGAGTGAAGGCTTGAGTTTGGCCCACTCATTATTTGGACGTTCTAGCGTGGGGTTTGATAAAAATTCCGTTTTTGCTTCGGGGTTAGTGCTGTTTAGGTGAGTTAAAATTGAGATATCGGTTTCATCTGCGATATTGTTATAAAACTCGAATGCTCTGGGAGCTTCAACTTCTTGCTCGTTGCTGGTATCTGGGTGCGCTACAGTGTCCCAGCCATTATTAGCGTCTTTGTCGTTGACGAGTTTTTCTCGTTCATTCATGCTAATTCCCTTCAGATGCTTTTAGCGAAGCGATATGCCTTCCAAAATTAAGATGTTTTTAGAAAATATCCTAGTCTTGGAGCCGCAAATCAGACTTGAACTGATGACCTGCCGCTTACAAGGCGGCTGCTCTACCAACTGAGCTATTGCGGCATGCAATATGATTATTCTAATAGATTTTTTAGTTTAGTGCAAGGTGTGACGGACTTTAATTGAACAAAAGGATAATATGCGGATAAATGCGAATTTCTTCGTTCATTTTTTCGATTACTAGCAGTGGGCTAATAGTGCGCTGAATCGTCCAGCCTCCTATTCCGCCCGTAAATGTTGTAAATTGGATGGGGATGAGCAATATCGGGAGACATAGTAGTGCGGCTATTAGTAATTTGTGTTTGTATTTGAATTATTATCACCTTTGGCGGTAATGCCGCTTTTTTGCCCATAATCAAATTATTTTTCGCTTTTTGGCTTGTTTGTCGTTTGAGGCCTTACTGGTTTTGCGCTCTTTTGGCGCTTTTGGTGCTTTAGGCTCGCGCTTGATGATGCGGCGTTTTGGTTTGGTGGCCTTTGTAGCGGCTTGTTCTTTTGCCGCCTGTAGTTCATCGATGCGCTTGCGGGTCAATTCGATATTTTCGACGTCGCTGGCATTCTCGTATAGCTCTAACAGATGCCTTAATACTACTGTGGATGGGTTCAGGCTATATGCCGTTTCGAGTGCCTCGGTGGCTTTATGGCGCTCGCCGATTTTTTCTAGTGCTTTTGCGTAGGCAATGTAACGGCCCGGCTGATCGCCCTCTAGCTCAATTGCCTGCGAGAACGCCATTGCTGCTTTTTCGAATTTGCCGGTTTCAAGATAGATTAGACCAACGTTGTGAAGGCTCGAAGCGTTGTTGTCTAGTGATTGGGCGATTTCGAAACACTCGATGGCCTCTTTGTAATGCTTTTCTTTGGCGTAAAGAATGCCGAGGCGGTTGTATGCCGCGGCATTCTTTTTATCGAACTTTAGAATAGTGAGTAATGCCTTTTCGGCTTTTAGCGGTTTGCGCTCACGTATTGCGGTCTGAGCAAGACTCCACAGTTTTTTCATCTGAGGGGTTCTGCTGATGTCTACTTCATCGTCGCTTGGTTCAGTGCTGTAATTAGGGATTACGAATGCAGTGTAAAATATAAGAACCAATATTAGAATTGCCGCTAGCATGTTAGCATTATATCACACTTCTCGTGTCTTCTAATACCTCGGCGCGCTTTCCCTTTGCTCAACCGTCACCGCTTGACT
>DEVX01000080.1 GCA_002363515.1 Candidatus Saccharibacteria bacterium UBA3225
CGCGGCAATCTCTTTAAATTCGTCCTCGGTCAACTTCAGCGTGCGACCGTATTCCCAAGTCTCATCATAAGGCATGAGATGCACGTGCGCATGCGGCACATCCGTACCAATCACTTTCATTAAAGTCCGGCGACCAGAAACTTCCTCGAGGCGCGCCGCGACTTTTTTGACGGTCGCCCAAAGCGCATGATAGTCCTCATCCGAAAGC
This sequence comes from Candidatus Saccharibacteria bacterium UBA3225, assembly GCA_002363515.1. GTDB lineage: Bacteria > Patescibacteriota > Saccharimonadia > Saccharimonadales > Saccharimonadaceae > UBA2834. The sequence goes on from DEVX01000080.1 coordinate 209, forward strand.
TCATAAATCTTATCGACTTCCACCTTCGGAATCACCAGCGTATGTCCCTTACTTTCCGGATTAATATCTAGAAACGCGAGAGTTTTCTCGTCTTCATAAACCTTATAGCAGGGAATTTCACCCGCCACAATCTTCGAAAAAATGCTTGCCATAAATACTCCTTTTCTCTATTTTAGCGTATAATTACCTCGATGAGCGATATTAGCAACTACCAAAAACGCGCGTGGGCAAACAAGATTAAACACAATTTCAACCAGACCGACGTCAATCTCGAATTCAACTACCTCTATGGCGAAGTCGGTGAAGCCTTTGACGCCTGGTACAAAAAGAAAGACGATCTCGGCTCCGAGCTCGCCGATATCGCAATTTATCTCTTTGGCCTCTCCGAAATGCTCGGTTTTGACCTAGACAGCGAAATTCAGAAGAAAATGGCCATCAACGAACGCCGCGTCTACAAAAAAGTCGACGGCAAAGACATCAAGGAACTCCAATAAAAAAGACCCGCTCCTAAAAGCGGGTCTTCTGGTGGCGATTACTTGTTCATCTGTTCTAATTCATACTGCATTCTCTTCTCCTGATAGAAGGGAACAGCCATCAACTCTGCGCGCAATTCGTCATACATCTTGTGCAGCTTCGGGTCAACCCACTGCATCCACTTGCGCCGCTGGTCCCAAACCATCAGCTCACGAAGTTGCGTTGCGGAAATCTCTAAACGGCTTCTCGGTATAATAATCTCTGCCATATCCTTAATGTCATTGAGATCAAACCAGCGGCTACGCGCCTCGTCATTGCCGTAAATCATCAATTCCGGCACCTTAAAAACGTATTTGTCGACGTTTTCCAGAACATAGCGCCCCCAATCAGGAGTAATATCGTTCTCGTTCGTCAAATCAGCAAGCGCATAAATTTTTACCCTTTTCTCGTCTGGGTAACACTCTCTAATCATTCGCATGCGCGTAGCAACGTTCAGCGGATTGCGCTCCGTCCCAGACTCTTGAGACGAACCGACTAAGATAAAAACACGATCACAAAGCAACAGGCCAGTATCGACCAAGCTCTGATGTCCTTTGTGAAAAGTCTGGAATCTTCCAACGATCAAACCAGAATCATAAACCATATAATCACCTCTTTCAATGTACAAGTAACCACCACTCTTACGGCCATTATATCTTATCTGTTACTATCTGAAAAACGCTACTGCTAAACCTAGGCCGCCCATATTTTGGCTATACCTCAAGGCTCTCGCCAAACCCGAGCCGTTCAAATCTCGCGTTAATATCCGCGCAGGCCTTATTTAGCCAGTTGCAGTTAAAAGTCATCCCGAGATCCGACAAAACCGCATCGTGAAAGGGAATCACCATTCCAGGATGCGCCCTATTCACAAAATCAATCGTCTCGGAAACCTTATTCCACGGCGAAGCAATCGGCGCCATGAGCACCTTCGCCTCCGTCTCCGGCAAATCAAACGAATCACCAGGATTCACGAGCGCATCGTCCACGACAACCCCGATATTATCGCAAGGCACCTGCCCAGGAATAATTGCAGCATGCTTACCACCGAAAAATTGCAGTTTAAAGCCCGCCACATCGCGTGTGTCGCCCGGAACCGCCACGGACGCTCCATTTAGCGTCTCCGCCGTTTCGGCGCTTGTGATGAGTTCTAGAGCCGGATTCGCAGCCTTAATTCGCTCAATTATCACCGGCTGGCAATGGTCACCGTGCTTGTGCGTAATAACGATCGCTACTACATTCGTAAATTCCGGCAATCTCTGCTCAAATTCCACTGGATCAAATAGCAACGTTTTGCCGTCTTTCTCGACCGCAAAACCGCTATGCTCAAATTTGGTGATTTTCATTCCGTTTTTCCTCCATAATTTTATAAAACTTATCACAAGACACGAACTCCGAACGGTCCACTAGGTCCGTAATAATTCGCCCCACTATATGATCTGCCTCATGCTGCATGACATGTGCCAAAAAACCTTCAACTTTCTCGTCGTGCGGCCCGCCGTCCACATCGAGATAACTCACGCGCACCGCCTTGTACCTCGGAATCTCTACATAAATCGGCAGGCCATCGTCTCCTGGCACGCTACAACAACCCTCCCACATCGGCTCTTTCTCGCCAAAACCCTCTTCAACCTTCAGGTTGATGCAAACTTGGTCAAAAACCTCGAGCTCCGGCCGATTCGGTGTCGGCTTAATCGTAATCGCCGTGATTGCGACCGGCTCCCCAACCTGAATCGCGCTTAGTCCCACCCCGTACTTGCCACTCTTCGAAATCTTCACGAGCTCAGCAATCAGTTTCTTCGTCTCTTCGCTAGAAATCTCCTCGGAATTAAGCATCCGAGACTTTTGATGCAACACCTCTGGATCTGTCACAATTTTCATACTGCCAGTATACCATCAGACAAACTGCTACCGGAACAAATCCGAATGAGTGCCCATCCGGATTAGACGAATAGCGGAAAGCCTATCCTCAACTTTATAAATTAGCAGTCAGTCTGGCTTTATGTGGCATTCGCGAACACCAGCATAATTACGCGAGCTCACAAGTGCATGATCACGATACTTAGGCGGCAATACCCGCCCATTCATCAAAAACTCAAGAACGGCCGCCAGATCTTCGCGCTTGCAACCACGTTTTAAGCAGCGCCTGTAATCCTTCTTAAACTTAGAGTCAAACTCAACCTTAAGCATCGAGGTAATCCATCGCTTCCTCCACCGATTCAAATGGGCCAATTATCCCATCTCCTTGTTCGGCCCTATCTATCGCCCGAAGAGTCCTCGCATTCGGCTCAACGCGCGTGATTTCGAATGGAATCCGTTCTTCGCGAACCGAAGTTTTCAAAAACATATTTACAGCCGTACTCATATCTAGCCCAAGATCCGAGAACAATTCCTGAGCCTGACGCTTCGTCTCGCTATTTACCCTGATTGTCATTGTTGCATCATTCACGCTAGCCATAATATATCCTTGTTATAGTACAATGTTATCACAATATAATTACAATGTAAATAGAGCCAAGAAAAACCGGCGCTTTAGCACCGGTTTTGAGACAATGAGCCAATCCTAGAGACCACACAGAATATCCGCACAGATCTTTTGCGATTCTTCAGTAATCGTCACCTCGCAAGGTGGCGGTCCGGCATTGATCATACCAAATACGGGCTTTGGCGGAATGCCGAGTCTTTCGTCTTCTTCGGCTTGGCGCAGTTCTTCTTCGATAAGCTGACGAACATTTTTGATATTCTCATCGTTAAAATTATCAGAAACAACGTTTTCGCTCATACTGTCTCCTCCTTAAGGTACAAAGATAACCCAATTATATCAAACCTATAAAAATGAGACCCTACGGGCCTCTTTTTTTACTTCCTGGCGGAAGCGAGAGGATTCGAACCTCCGAGACATTGCTGCCCACACGATTTCGAGTCGTGCGCCTTCAACCACTCGGCCACGCTTCCGTATACTATTTTACCATAAAAACCGCGTCAAATCGCTTGCTATGACCCCAAAACGCATATTTTCACTTGCTTATGTTTATTTTAAAAATCCATTTATAATCTGCGCTTCAGCCTGCCTGCGCGATAAGCCCAAAGTCATCAGCTTCATCAACTGTTCACTTGCAATTTTTCCAATCGCCGCCTCATGTACTAATTCTGCATCAACGCTCTGCGCATCTAACGCCGGCTCAGCATTCACTCGCGCTTTATCCATGATAATCGCATCGCATTCCGAATGCCCCCGACATTTTGCCTTTCCAATAATACGAGAAGAGAAGTTCTGCACCGAATAGTCCTGTGCAACCGCGCGCGACACAATATCAACCGACGAATTATCACCCAACAAATTTGTCACAATCTTACTCTCCGCTAGCTGTTTGCCATGCGTAAATAGCCTCTCTTTAATCACGACTTGCGCATCTTTTTTTAATTCCGCCTCGGTCAAGCGTTTAGTTGAATCTACGCCCTTAATCTGTTCCATTAGCAACTCCGCACGACTTCCTTCGCTTAAAAATAACTTAGTCGTCGGATTTAGTATCTTGCCAGCTCCTGGCCCAATACCGCAATGCTTTTCAATATAATATACCGTTGAATTTTTCCCAATGTAAAACGTATGAATACCATCATGTACTGAATCGTCGGCCCCACAGTTATAAATCCCACATCCCGCAATAATCGTCACTTCACAATTATCGCCAATATAAAAATCATTATAAACCGCCTCTTTCAGCCCACTCGCACTAATAATTACTGGGATATGCACTATTTCACCCCGAGTATTATTTACTATACGAATATCTATACCGCTCTTGCCGTGTTTCGGAATAATATCAATTTTATCTGAGCTATGTCGACCAATCGATTTTCCATTTACGCGAAAATTATATGCCCCCTCTGGGATTCCAGTTACTCCAGACACCTCACGCATCAAATCACGCTCTATTTTGTCCAAATCCATCATTGCGTATCCCTCATCATCTTCATAGCATCGCCACTCGATCCATCAAAAGCAATTTTTCCATTTTTTAATAGCAAAATCCGATTCGCCATCTTTATGATTCGCTCTTGATGAGAAATAATCACAATTGCGCACTCTGGACTATTTTTGCGCATCTCATTGAATACTTTTATTAAATTATTGAAGCTCCAAATATCAATTCCAGCCTCCGGCTCGTCAAAAATAACCAGCTTCGCATTACGCGCAATCACCGAAGCTATCTCAATGCGTTTTAACTCGCCACCAGAAAGGGAATTATTTATTTCGCGATCCAAGTACTGCTCAGAATCCAAGCCAACTTTTTCCAGCAAGCCACTCACTTCAGCTAAATTCTCACCACAGAAAGTCTCGCCGCTAGTAGACGCAATCTGCAATAAATCTCGCACTGTCAAACCTTTGAAGTGCACTGGAGCTTGTAGGGAATAGGCAATCCCCATTCTGGCACGTTCCGTACAATCTTTCGTTGAGACATCTTGCTCGTTCAGGATGATTTTGCCGCTACTAAGCATTTCGACACCGGCAATAATTTTCGCCAATGTTGATTTACCGCTACCGTTCGGGCCAGTAATCACTACGAGTTCTCCAGGCTTCACCGAAAAAGAAACATCATCAAGAATGACTAGTTTTTTTCGTCCTTTCTTTACCTCAAATGAAACGCTTTCAACTCTCAACATTTTCAATGCTTTTTATCTAATGAATCCCACTCCGATCCAAAATCATCATCGTCGTTTTCTTCATCGTCACTCGGCTCGTCAAAATTATATCCATCGTCACGATTTCTACCGCTACTAGTCACCAACGAATTATCATATCCATCGGGCAATTTAACGCCCCATTTATAATTCGTCCCTGGTATCGGCTTTCTTTCTTTTCCATTCATATCAACATCTTCTTTTTTACATTATATTATCACCTAAAGTAATTGACTAACCCCGCTATTCCCACGATCACTTTGTTGTCTATCTTCAATATACTTTTCCAAATACCCAAACGACGAGCCATTATTAATTCGCTCATTCATAATTTCATTTTGCGCCATAAATATGCCTCTGGCCGTTTCTAGGCTCGTATCTTCCGGCAACTCATATCTCTTTACTAAAACTTTACGATATTCCTCTGGATGTTTTAGAAAATAATTATCATCTCCTTCATCCAAACTTAATCCGTTGTCCTCACAATCATCAATAAACGCATCGACATCCTCATCGCGTATATCCTCCCAAGTCGCATCTTTGGGCAAACCATAACGCCGAATATAGTCATTTTTCACTTGTTCATCGAGCATAGAAATTATCAATTCTTTCGAACGACCAGCCCCAACCTTTGCCTGAAGCAAAGACATGAAAGCTCCAGGGCCGTACAATATCATACTATCGAGCGTCGCATTCTCTGAGACTCCCTCTATCCTCGCTATGCGCTGCCTCATACTGCTAATATAAGATGCCTCTCTAGGTATATCTTTTTCACGTGCGTTACTAGCATTCCTAGAATCACCAGCAAACGGCTCATTGGCAAGGGCATCCCAAATATTAGCAGGTTCTTCACTAGTACGATCTTCAGCTCCCGCTTCTCGCTTTTTCTTTATATTCTCGAACATATTCTTTTTTATTATTATGCCATAATGGCTTAATCCTAACCATTCCGCCATATTGACAAAAGTATTTGCTAGAAAAATCGCCTAGATTGGTATTTTCTCTCTTCGAAGCGCGCCTCATGGGCGAGCAAGAAGTATTTCGTAGCAAAAAGCCGTAGGTTGGTAATTTCTTCGAGAGAAACGCGCCTCATTAACAGAAATATTTGCTAGAAAAAATCGCCTAGGTTGGTATTTTCTCTCTTTGAAGCGCGACTTTTGGTCGAGCGAGAAGAGAAAAATGCCAAGATAGACGATTTCTTCTGCAAATATGGTATGCCCGATACGATTCGAACGTACGACCTTCAGCTCCGCAAGCTGACGCTCTATCCAACTGAGCTACGGGCACATATGTGGATAGCATCTGTTAAAAACAGATTACTATTCCACCGTTCAAAGATTAAAAGATCATCGCGCAAAAACATTTTTCCACGTGATAAGCCATATTATAGCACATTTCCCCAAGAGATGATATACTATTTTTATGGCAGAGCAAAAGAAGACATCCGGACTCAAACCAAAACTTCAAAAAGCCAAGGCAAAATTCCTTGCCACTTATTACAGTAATCCAGGCAAAGATCTCAAGATTATCGCCGTAACTGGAGCTAACGGTCGCGATATTACCGCACACTACATTCACGAAATTATCAAATCTCGCGACGCTAAGGTCGGTCTCATTATCGACCCTAAAACCACGTCTGACCTATATAAACAAATATATAAAATTTGGAAAACCGGCACCGACCATGTTGTCATTTCGATCGATAGCACAGCGCTGGCAAATCACTTATTCTACGGTCTACCAATCTATACTGCCGTATTAACCGAAGATGGCATCGGCGCCCCAGACACCAGCGACCACGACGCTCAGTCTATCCTCTTTAATACCGAGCCATACTTTAGTATTATTTGTCGCGACGACAATCTTAAATACGACATTTATTCTAAATACCCAACTAAAACCGCCACGCTCACCTATGGTCACGATCGTGACTGCGATCTACGCATAAATCGTCAAAAACTATACAAAATGGGCACCGAGACAAACGTCACCTATAGCGGCCATAGTTTCGACATGGCTACATATATTACCGGCGAGGCGGCCGTTAACTATATGGCCGCAGCCGCACTCACGGCACTAGCTGTCGGCATCGACGAAGACAATATTATCGACGGCATAGCTAATTACGAACCTAAGCAATAACCAAAGGAGTATATGATAAACCAAAAGCTGCTAGTTTCTGGTGCCGACTATTTTGCGGACACATACGAAATCAACCCATATTACACGCAAAATAAAATCGACATCAATAAAGCAATGGCAGAGCACGAGCTGATACTCGATTGTTTTAAAGAAGCAAACATTGAACTTATTAAAGTTAAGCCACCAAAAAACTGCCAGGATGGTGTCTATACTGCCAATTGGGCCCTCATAAAAGACGGCACCGCCGTCATGTCACGCCTTCCAGAAGCTCGCAAAGCAGAAGAAAACTATGCACGCAAAATACTCGAACAGCAAGGAATAAAGACTGTCCTCGTCCCAGGGAATCATCTTTTTTCAGGGCAGGGCGATTCGCTTCGTTGCGGCAAATATTTATTGGGTGGTTGCGGTTATCGTTCTGACCCAGAAGCCCAGCAATTCGCTGCAGACACGCTCGGTCTTGAGCTTATTCAGCTTCACGCAAAACCACAACTGAATCCCGATGGGAGCGAACATATTAATCCGGTCACAAATCATGCCGACAGTTTCTGGTACGATATCGATCTCGCTGTATCTGTCATTGACGATCATACTATCGCCTATTGTCCTGACGCCCTCGACGACCAATCAAATCAAAAACTCCAATCACTCAACCTTGATACTATCCTCGTCGACTACGAAGAATGCACTAAAGGCTTCGCTAATAATCTCGTAAGCACTGGCAAACATGTCATCATGTCAAATAAAGCCCCAAAACTTCAATCAGCACTCGAAAAACGCGGACTCATTTGTCTCACGCCGGATGTCACCGAACTCAAAAAAGGTGGCGGATATATCCGTTGTGTCAGCCTTTGGCTCAGCTAGATATACTCTATTTAAAATGTTTCAAATCTTCGTCCTGCGAAATTGACATCCTAATCACTTCGCCAGACTCGCCATAATAGCTATTTGCTTTTGTCGTACAACTATATTTACTACAGCTCAGCTCAAGATAACGCTTCTCGCCAGGATAACTACTATCATAAACACCAATGTAGTAATGATTTGAATTCTTTGCGTCTTGCACCAAGTTAATCGCATTCATTGCATGCAAACCACCCGAAAAATAAGCTAATATCACCGGCGCCTCATGTCGCGCAATTCGCGAAGAAAGCAGGGAAATGAAATCGTTTGAATTCGTCATGTGCTTCGTGCTATTGTTGACTACCGTCGAATCAATACCAATCGCACTACCAGAGCTATACATTTTTACTGTCGTTTGACGTATTTGCGATGCATATATGGCATTAAATAAGCTTCTGTCAACGTCATTTATCGTTGCGCTATTTTGCATTTTCGTTTCACTTAAACGCGCCTTTGTCATCGAAGAGTATGAAAAGCCATATCGCTGAATTTGTGCATCCGACTTATGACTTGGCTTATCGTTGTAGAACTCATATAAACCAGTCTCGTTAATCTTTGAGCGCATATCCTCCGTATAGCCGATTACTCCATCATTAACCGTATACATATTTGCAGGCTCTTGTTCACCAAAATAATCAAAGCCAAATTGCGGCACATACTTTAGGGCATTAGTCTTCAATTTATAATCATACAAATTCTCATAGTCTTTAAAATACGACCAATTTAGATTATACGCAGACGAACTTAAGCCAGCATTTTTAATCGCATCATGTCGCAGGGGCATTTTCTTTGCGTAATATAATTGCGCAAATGTTGCCATCCCATAGCAATGACCATCCGTCATTAGATTTGAACTATAATTCTTAAATGAAAAACCGTCACGAGTTACAATAAAACCACTGTCGGCCATCACATATCCATCCATCTTCCCATCACCATCAATATCGGCCAACTCGTCATTTAATAGTATTTCCAGGTTCTTAAATATCTCATCCAAACCACTTACATTAGTACTCGAGAAGTATCGACATCCCGTCCTCGCGGTAATTATAGAGAGATTATTACTATAGGCTCCTTCGCCAAAACCTAATACGCATATACGCACATTCTGATTCACCATCTCATTTGTTAAAGCCCCAACCTGCTGAGCAAGATTACCATTATCTTGTCCATCCGTTAAAAGAATCAAGGTCTTCAAGCTCGCTTTCGCAGAAAACTCGCGCGCTCCACTTCTGATTGCATTAGTTATATTTGTCCCAGCCTGTTTTATATATTGATGTTCATTCATGCCATCTAAGGTCTTTTCCATCGTATCAAGCTTAGACCCAATTTTTTCGACCGTCACGTAATCTCCGCTAAACTCACTTATTCCAACTTTTGCGCCTTTAGAATCTAGTTTTTTTATCAACTCTTTCGTTAGTTTGTAGCGACGCCCCTCTGGATCATTTCCTTCTAGCTTCTTCGGATAATCCGCCCCCTTCATCTTTTTGTATTGTTCATTCGTATACATGCTCCATGAGTTATCAAGCACAAACAAAATCTCAGAGTCCACGCTGTCAAGATTAGAGCTCTTTTTTGAGCCAACTACATAATATGAACTTAAATCATCCAACTTGGCCGATATTGTCTTTGCCGCTTTATTAATCTTCGTATCGATAGCTACATATTTGTTGTCATTCAGAGCATATTTATACAAAACTAGATCATTCTCTGATATCTTCGCATTAATTAACTCTGCATCTGTATACGAAATCGATACCGTAACATCATTTACCTTGCCATCAGCATAAAAACTATATAACCGCGGTATTAATCCAGTCTTTTTGCTCAACGCTGCACCATTTGTTGTGTCTATTGTTACATTTGCAATATTGCCGGTTCCACTAATACTAACCGTAACACCATTATCTTTATACACATAACTGGTCGTACGGTCGCCATCCTTAACACCATCGCCCTTTGAATCTTCTTTTAATGGGTTCAAGTTCATTTTTATTTCGCTTGCATCATTTAGACCATCATTATCCGTATCTGCCTTTAGCGGATCAGTCTTCAGAGTATCCACCTCATATCCATCAGACAAACCATCGCCATCCGTATCAGTTAAGTCAATCTTCGTTTTTAAAGCTTTTTCACGCTTATTTATCAAACCATCTCCGTCCTCATCATTATCTGAACCGATATTAACCCGATAAATATCCTCTAAGCCTAAATCTTCGTGCTCCAACTCCTTCGGAACTACTACGAAGCTTTTCTCGATAACCTTTAAGTTGCGCCGCGCTTTAATGGTGCACTTTCCGACGCCGTCGCTCAAATCCCACACAATACCGCTTTCATCACGCTCCGGCTGTTTAACGTTTTCGTTTCTATCGCAAAATCCAGAATAGCTGATCCCCTCCAAAATATTGTCATCCGCATCTATGTCTAACTTTATTTTCGTTTGCGTCACATAGTCTAGCCCAATATCGCCATAAGCTTCTTTCCATTTGAAATCACCACTATTCAACAACCAAAATAACACTCCGCCACCGATTATCAACACGACTGCAATAATCAAAAAAACAAAAATAGCTTTCGATCTTCTTCTTGGCTCGTGCTCATCCTTTTGTGTCTGTTCTATTTGCGGCTGCGAAATATTATTTACTGGAACATTCGGTACGGGCGCGATAGGGACAGCAGATACGGCAGGGGTGAGCGGAGAAGCTTGCGCCGAGGGTGAAGTGGCAACCTGAGTTGGTGTTTCTACTTTCTGTGCCGACGTATAGCTATTTACCGGTCTATCAATATTTATTCGTCCACTACTTTGAGCAGGCGCCACTTGTTGACGCTCTTCATTTTTCAAACTATCTTTAGCAGGCCTAATATAGAGCATCCCGCTATCATCTAGCTTATTCCTATCCATCTCCACCTTTTCTACAGTTATTATACCAAATAAAACATAATTATTTTCTGGCATCATCAAAAAATCCCCTCACATGAGGGAATTTTGTGTATTTCTTATTTTTTTATTGCGCGTAGAGCTTTCTTTATTTCGTCCAACTCATAATATGCATGCGCACCATCCGCTCGCTCAATAGTTTTTTCATTACCTTTACCGAGAAATAGCACCGTATCACCTTTCTTCGCCATCTTGCATGCTTCAAGAATCGCTTTTGGACGATTTAATATCTTAAAAATACTCTCACCATCCTTTTTTCCTTTCTCACGCGCCCCCTCAGCAATCTGTTCAAGTATCTCTTCGCCCGGCGTATCGCGGTCATCCTCTTCGGTTAAGACTAAAATATCTGCATGCTCGCCAGCGATTTCACCCATCGGTTTTCGCTTCGATGGGTCGCGACGACCACCAGCTGAACCAAATACTACAATCAATCTGCCAGTGGTCGCTTTCTTCATGTCTGGGAGCAGCTTTTCAAAAGCATCTGGAGTATGCGCATAATCCATAATAGCTGTAAAATTTTGTCCTTCGTCAACTTTCACCATACGGCCTTCCACTTCAGCTAAAGCAAAAATACCATCCTTTATTTCACTATCAGACAATCCCAAACGCTTACCTACCGCTACGCAGGCCAGGGAATTATAGACATTAAAAATGCCCGCAATTTGCGTTTTTATTTTAAGATCCTTCTCGGATGGAATTACGTACTCCACCCCATCGGGCTTCAACTTGATATTTTCAGCTTTCAGCTCGCCATAATCAACGCCATAGGTTACATATCTCTCAATATCAGATTCAAAATATTCCGCGCTTGGGTCATCGGCATTTACTACGCCATATTTTGCCTGCTTAAACAGCTTTCGCTTCGCATCGCGATACCTCTCAAATGTCTTATGGTAGTCCAAATGCTCATGCGTTACATTCGTCATTACTGCTACCTCTATCGGTATACCTAAACTGCGATGTTGTGCAAGCGCATGACTCGTTAACTCTAAAACCAAATATTCAACCCCAGCATCCGCTATTTTCTTTATTCGCTTATTCAAGATGCTAGAATCGACCGTAGTCATATGTTCCATTTGCTCGTGTATTTCATCAACACCCCAACCTACCGTTGTCATCAATCCCGCCTTGCGACCAGCGTTATTTAACATCTTCCAAATCATAAACGAAGTCGTAGTCTTACCATTGGTACCAGTAACACCAATAACCTTCAGTTTGCGGCCAGGAAAGCCATACCGTGCACCCCAAAACGCCGCTTTTCCAACATGGTAGGGAATCACTAAGCTATCATAAAAAGGAATTTTTTCTTTTACACTCATATAGTCATCATATCACTAAACTAATCATGCAAAACAATAGTCACATCACCAAAAAGGGCAAGCCTTCGCTCGCCCTTTTTTGAAAGATATTATTTTTTAACTTTTTCTAGAGGCTCATAGACCGTACCGACAAACCAAACTTCGCCGCTGTTCTTATCGCGAATTAGATATATAAACGGTTTATCAAATGTTAAATCAATTTTTTCTACCGGCACATCCCATAGATACTCGAATCCGATACCGCCGCCGCCAAGACCGCCCATTATGGTTGCAGCACCAGCTTTAATGCCTTCATTTGAGAACTCTATATTAGCTTTATGTTTAGCTACGCCAATATACGATCCTTCTTTCGAGAGACTCGACAAGTCAGCCTTGCCCGATTCGAAAACATCTTTCACGCCCATCGCAACCAAGTCATCTTTCAGAGCTAAGTTGTAATCATATTTAAAGAGTGGAATATTCGCATCAATACGCGTCACAACTCCATCTTTAAAGTTCTCCTTCTTCAATTCTTTAAGGCCCTTAATATACTCTGACCCCTTTTCGGCTGTAAAATCACTTATGAAAGTCTTTAAGTCCGTATTTTTCGGCATAATACCGACATATTGCAAAGTGTTCCCGTCATACTCTTTTAGGTCTTTTGCGAACACTTTCGCGTCACTCGCATCACTAAAGTAGAAATCGGTTGAAGAATTCTCTCTACCATAATTGTTCTTCAATTCTTTTATATACTGTTCCACATTTGCTTTTACATCAGAAGGGTCTATTGTATGACGCGTTGGATCTTCCTTATAGTCATCCAAAACCCACTTACCATCATCGGTCGTCAACCACTTCTTATATTCCTCGGTTACTTTCGTCCTAATAGCATCTTCACCCTTATCCTTAATGATGTCGTATTTATTAAAACTTGCACCAATCTTAACAGACTTTCTATTATCTAAATTATTGAACTTCATTGCAGGAAAATCATTTTCATCTACCACAATGGGGATATATTGGTTATAATTCTCATGATCGTATCTAATATTATACATAGTCGACCCATCGGGTTGCGTTTTACATGGCACGCTTGAGTGTGGCTGACATTGCAACACATAATTCCAATTTTGATCAATCGCCAAAGCATTAATTAATGCATAATTTAGCCCATCAAGATCTTCTTGACCTAATGCATTATTAATTAGCCCTAAAGTCTTATCACTAATCCAATTATTAATCGCCGTAGGAGCCGCGAAGGAATCGTAGAGTACATCGGCATTATAATTCGTCTTCAAGCCAGTAATATAGCTGTCCAACACTTGTTCTTTGTATTCATCACGAATAAACATCGCATTAGCAAGAGAAATGTTCTTACTATTAATATATTTTTTCGCCTTATAATCGCCAATTAAATCTTCAATTTGCTTCTTTGTTTCACCGCCAGCGCCATCCTTAAGCATCGCCAAAGCATACTTAATCGAAAGTGGGCTATATATTAAATTGTCTTCTTTTCCTTCAATCTGCAAGAAACGCAAATCAAAATCACTCAAATCATTTCCGCTCAAGCGATATGAAGATACTTCTTCTTTTTTCTCCTCAGTTTTTTTGTCTTCTTTTTTATCGCTCGGCTTCGGTAATAACATAAAATATGCGCCTACACAGCCAACCATTATTAGTATTAATACTGCCGCTAGCGCCAAAACACGACCGTGACCTTTTTTCTTCGTTTCGCCGTTACTAGTATTAATTACACCAACTCCAGCGGTGCTTGTCACGTTTTGTCCAGCTAAACTATCCGCACTAATCTCTGTAGCCTTCTCCTCAGTTACATCACCAGCACTCGCTTCTGTAGTTTTTCCTTCAGCCGCGTCACTAGCGCCCGCTTCTGTAGTTTTTTCTTCAGCCGCATCGCTGCTATCCATCTCAGTAACTTCTTCTCCAGCCGTACTATTCGCTATTACCTCACTAGAATCGCCCCCGGTTACATTATCGACGGTTGAATCTATGGGTTTTTCATCCATATTTACACCATCTTGCTGACCAAACGAATCTAGAGCTTCATTTTTTTGCTCTTTTTCGAAATCCATTTCTTTGACCCTTTTTATCTATACCCGTATTATACATAATTTTTAAGCTTATTTAAATGTCTCTTACGTCTCATGGTATAATCCGATTATGCCTAACCATTCCGTCAATCCGAAGTCGTCCACCGACTATAAAATCGATTATCGTTTCAAAATTCTTTATGCCATCGGCATGATTATGATCGTGGCAGGGCACTGTAATGGCGGCGGTATAAACATCCTCGCTGACCTGTTTCCATATTATGGTCAATCATTTTCTCGGTTTCTTTATAATAAATTCATTTTATGGGCTACTGCTCACGAAAATCTTCCACGCCGGGCGTTTTGATGTAGCTACCTTTAAATCAAATTTGGTATTTATACTATCCTTCCGGTCTACTTCAATCCCAAATTTTCCATCTTATTGCTGGCATTAGTATTCCAATATTAATACAACTCTTCCTCAACAATATAACGCGCATCTTTAAGCAACGTTTTAAAATAAGCATTTAGCACTCGACGCTTGACAGTGCTAATTTGCTGCGCTACACTGAAATCATAACAAAGTATTAGGAGGAAATTCATGGCTATTAAACCACTTGCCGATCGCGTAGTCGCTAAAAAAGACGCCGCCGTCGAGCAAACCGCCTCTGGTATCCTTCTCGGCGAAGCAAAAGAGAAGCAGAACACTGCAGTTGTCGAATCGGTCGGTCCAGATGTCAAAAATGTCAAAAAGGGTGACCGCATTCTATATCGCGATTATTCCGCATCAGAGATAAAGTACGAAAATACCGATTACCTCATTATTAAAGAAGAAGATATCCTAGCAACTCTATAAAGGAGAACACATGGCAAAGAAAGTTTTTTATGACGCCGAAGCTCGCGAGAAAATCCTCGGTGGCGCTAAGGCACTATATGACGCCGTAAAGGTCACTTTTGGTCCTAAGGGCCGTAATGTAATTATCGAAAAGAGTTATGGGGCTCCGACTATTACGCATGATGGCGTAACTGTTGCCGAAGCCGTCGAACTTCCAAAAGAAGATGACGAAACTCTTGGTTACGAGATGGGCGCCAAACTTATTAAGACCGCAGCTCAAAAGCTCAATAAGGTTGCTGGCGATGGCACCACTACCGTAACTGTCCTAACTTATAATATTATTGCTGAAGCCAACAAACTTATTGCTGCCGGACATAACCCAATGGACCTCCGTAAAGGCATTGAACTTGCTGGCGCAGAAATCGTTAAAGACATCAACAAAACCGCCGAAAAAATCGACGGCGATAGTCAAAAAATCGCTGAAGTTGCCACTATTTCTGCTGGCGACGCCGAAATAGGCAAACTCATCGCTGACGTCATCGAAAAAATCGGCAAAGATGGCGTTGTTACAGTAGAGCAGGGGCAAGGCCTCGAAATGCAATCTGAAATCACCGAAGGTTTCACCTATGATAAAGGTTTTGCATCTGCATTCTTTATTACTGACGCCAACCGTCAAGAAGCCGTTTTCGACAAACCAGAAATTCTCATCACCGACAAGAAGATTTCTGCAGTCAACGACATTGTTCCATTCCTCGAAAAAATGGCTCAAACCGGTCGCAAGGATCTCGTAATTATCGCCGAAGAAGTCGAAGGCGAAGCACTTAGCGTCCTCGTCCTCAATAAACTCAAAGGTGTATTTAATACGCTCGTTCTCAAAGCTCCAGCCTTCGGTGATCGCCGCAAGGAAATTATGGAAGATATCGCCATCCTTACTGGCGCAACCGTTGTTTCCGCCGACAAGGGTATGAGCCTCGAAAATTCCGGCCTCGAAGTTCTCGGCTCCGCCCATAAAATCATTGCCACTAAAGATGAAACTACTATTATTAAGGGCGCAGGGAAACAGGCCGACGTTAAAGCTCGCATCACCCAGATTGAAGCGCAAGCTGAAGCTTCCAATTCCGATTACGAAACTGGCGAATTCAACAAACGTGCCGCCGCTCTCAAGGGTCGCGTCGCCGTTATTAAAGTTGGTGGTGCTACCGAAACCGAAATCGACGAGAAAAAATATCGCGTCGACGATGCGGTTGCTGCTACCAAAGCCGCGCTCGACGAAGGTATCGTTCCAGGTGGCGGCGTTACGCTTGTCAACCTTAGCAAAAAGCTTAAAGATGACAATGCCGGCACAACTATTCTAAAGAATGCTCTCAAAGCTCCATTTGTTCATATTACCGAGAATGCCGGTCTAAATAGCCAAGCTCTTCTCGCCGAAGTTGAAGCTGCCAAAGACGGGCAGGGCATTAATGTTATGACCCCAGAAAAAGGTCTTATCGACCTCAAGAAAGCTGGCGTCATCGACCCAGCCCGCGTTACTCGCGAAGCCGTTCAAAACGCCGTCAGTATCGCTGCTACTACCATCACTATGGGTGCGCTCGTTGTTGAACTCCCAGAGAAGAACGACGCTACCGCCGGCGCTAACATGGGCGGAATGTACTAAAACACGCCTCCAAAAACAAAACCTCACACACAAGAATACCCCCAAAAAAAACTAGGGGGTATTTCCTTACTTCCGCTTATTGAGCACAAATAGCACACCGCCACCAATCAGGGTAACTGCAATCAAGGACACAACAACTACTCGCACCATCTCGCTCACGCTACCCATCGGGCCATTTTCAACATCATTCTCGCCGCCACTATTGTCAGGGTTACCATTCCCGTCCCCGTTTCCTTCAGAATTCTCATCGAAATTTCCCGAACCACCATTCCCGCCAGGACCACCAGAGTCCCCGTTTCCTTCAGAATTCTCATCGAAATTTCCCGAACCGCCGTCACTGCCGCCCCCAGACGGCTTCGATGAAGACTTTTCCACCGTTATTGTTGCCATTGCCGAGTTGCCGGCGTCATTGGTCTTTACTGTAATTGTCGCTGTACCGACAGATACACCCTTTACGACACCAGATGCGCTTACGGTTGCAACATTGCTGTTGCTACTCATCCAAGTTACAGCCTTATTCGTTGCATTCGACGGCGTAACCGTAGCGGTTAAGGTCACTGTACTGCCAACATTAATTGTCGCACTCGCCGTATTAAGCTTTATGTTCGCAGTGGGAATCGCGTCAATATCATCATCTGCCGCTTCGTCTTCAGTACCACCGTTGTCCTTAATTATTTCATTGCTAAACACCGTCACGATTACGGTTGCTTTCTTTCCACCATCATTCGTTGTCGCCGTAATCGTTGCTGTGCCGACGCCCTTCGCTGTCACTATCCCCACACTAGTAACCGTCGCTACACTCGTGTTGCTACTCATCCAAGTTACAGCCTTATTCGTTGCATTCGACGGCGAAACCGTAGCACTAATCTGACTCGTTTCACCCACCTCTAATGTTGCACTATTCTTGCTCAACGTTATCGATTGCACTCTAATCGGCGAGACTGTAACACTTACGGTTGCTTTCTTTCCACCATCATTCGTTGTCGCCGTAATCGTTGCTGTGCCGACCCCTTCCGCCACTATTGTCCCCTCACCGGTAACAGTTGCCACACTCGTATTGTTACTCGTCCAAGTTACAGCCTTATTCGTTGCGTTCGACGGCTTCACTGTCGCCGTAATCTTTTCTGTCGCCCCAATCAACAAACTTATGCTAGTCTTCGATACTTTAATACCAGTCACACTGACTGTAGGCTTTACGACGGTCACGGTCGCCGAAGCGCTCTTTCCACCATCATTCGTTGTCGCCGTAATCGTTGCTGTGCCGACGCCCTTCGCTGTTACTATTCCCACACTAGTAACCGTCGCTACACTCGTGTTGCTACTTTTCCAAGTCACGGTCTTGTTTGATGCCGCTTTCGGCGAAACGATAGCCTCTAACTTTTCAGTCTTGCCAGTATTAATTGTGGTGCTCGTTTTCGATAGCTTTACACTAGTCACGGCCGTCGTCACCGTAACCGTTGCCGTCGTTGTTTTTCCCGTATCATTAGTCTTTACTGTGATTATCGCTTTTCCATTACCCACTCCTTTTACAATGCCGCTCGCGCTAACCGTTGCTACATTAGTATTGCTACTCGTCCAAGTCACGGCCTTATTCGTCGTACTTGAGGGTACAACCGTCGCCGTCAGAGAAGTTGTCTTTCCGGTCAACACCGATAAGCTCGTCTTATTCAACTTTACACTAGTGGATTTAACGATGATATTTGCCGTTAAATTCGTCGTATCCAGAATTTTGATATATCCACTACTATCCGCCCCCGCTGCCGTCCTAACGGCACTAATGTTTGGTCCAAATTTTACGCTAATTTTGATTGAATTCTTATTCTTATAATTAAGGTTCTTTATCGCATTCGTAATCTTCGTATTCGTAATATCAGAATAGAACGAAAATATTGTCGTTTGTCTTGGATATTCATAATACGTTGTGCCATTTATCTCAACTCTAATCGCGTCAATAACATAATTCGTAAACAACGTACCTTTTAGTCTCTTATTATTCGCAAAATAATCATACAAAGTCTGATTCAAGTTATTATAAGACTTATCTAAAGCCAACCTGGCAACTGGTTTTTCAATTTTGTTCTTCGCAATATAATTCGTTATATTTTTATATCTAAAAGCATAGTAATTGGAATTAAACAGGGAAGTAAACGAATATTTCAAATTAACCTTGAAAATCGATAACAGCCCTTTATTCTTATTGTAAAGATCATCTACTGACTTCAAATCCGTCAACTGAGGATTCAGGGTATATTTCCAGCCCGTCTTAGAAGCCGCGATATGCGTTGCATCTCTCTGGTATACTTTCTGATGGCGAGTGCCAACCTCCGTCGTAATGACATAACTCTTATCTGGATTTATTCCACCATGCGCGTCGCAAAAACCATTCTTGTATTTATCTGTCGAAACACCATCCTTTTTGCACACGACATGGCTATATCCAGACACCATCCTCACGTGACCATACACATCGATAATATCACCCGGCAACGCCAATGCATATCCGTTATAAATCTTCTGATTACCATAAGTGGTCTTGATATACGTCGAATAGTTCGACTTATACATTTCACTGGTCATATGCTGGCTATTCTTCAATGAACCTTTTTTGCGCAGGTACTTTTCCACCTTATCAGCAGAAACACTCAATCCACCCAACATGGATACCTGCCCATTACTGAAGTACCTACCCGAGTCCGCCATCGGACTTAATGTCGCCACATCTCTACCGACGGCCAAATAAATCGACGAGCTACAATCAAGGCCTAGGTAATAGCCATCACCCTTCAAACCAAACGAATTACGAATAAACTGGAGGTTTCCATTTTGCAATTCGGTTTTTCTCGTCCCTATCTTGTCGTTCTTTTCATATGCTTCATTTATATATAATGTTTTGTTTGGAATTGCACTTCCAGCATTGAACGTCTTTCCGTGATTACTTGTAACTGTAGCCTGAAAAGTGTCTGCTAACTTATAAGAAAAATATGCCGTGTTTTTCTTCTTTGCCGTCGCGACATCATTCACCGTACCATAATGCGTAAATTGTCCAATTGTCGATTTAACTGTATTCACATATGGAATGCCGTAATAATTCTGTTTGCTGCTAGGCTTTATTATAATCGGCTCCGTTACGTAGTGGTGATAGAAATGCAAAGTCGTGCCGCCGGACATATTCCACTTTACCGTGGCATTCTCAAGCATATTATTCACTACATTGTGCCTAATCGCATCCTCCGCCCCATTCACACTTACATAACTTTTTCCACCCCCATATGAGCTGTACCCATAGAGCGACAAACTAAACAGCCTAAAAAGCCCCTTTGTGATCGGGTAGTTATAATACGGATATATCTCTATCCCTTTAATAGCCTCGCCCGCCGGTATCCCCCCTACTAGATTCTTCGAAATCAGCTTATATGTAGTAATTATCTTATTACTGCCATCGGAGGACTGTTCTCTATAATAGTTATCATATTCCGCATCCGCCATCGCATATGGACCATATGTACTTTTATTTGTATGAACAAAAAAAGCAATCGAATTATACGCCGCAATATCGGTGTCGATTGTCCTATACGTCGTAACGTCAGCAGCGGCTACTGATTTTCCATACACCACAAAAAGCCGCAAGTCCCCATACGTATTACTCCTAACTCCTTTACCGCTAACATCAAGATATAGGAACGTCTTCTCGCCCGGCTTCAACGAATTCAAAGAGTCTCCCATACCCGTCTTCGGCCGATTCGAAACAAAGAAATACGCTCGACTCCCGTAGCTATTAGCATTCTTGACCAAAACATCATCTGCATATATTTTACTCGACCGCGCCGCCCTCCCATAACGCACATATGCCTCACCTTTTTTAATCTGACTCTCTCTTATAGTGTATGTCGACATATTATTACATGTATCAGTAGGCGAATTAAAATAATATCTTTTGCTATCATAATAACCCCTGATACCAATCCTCAAATCCTTATTGGTTTTCACGGCATCACAAATACCATCTGCGTTATAGCCGACGATTTTGGTATTAGAACTTGCCGCCAGTGCGCCAGTATTGCTACTTACATTATTGCCAAAAAGGCCTACATTATCTTTAGAAATGACCGCAATCTCAACCCCAAGCGCAGCTGCAACTAAAATCAATAATAAAACAGCCTTCTTTATCACCTTTATTATTTCTCCCTTTCCAATTATTATATTAACATAATTATTTTAGCCACTCGGTATATGGCCCATAAAAAACTCCCCTCCGTAGGGAAGGGGAGTCGCAAGCATTCTTAGATTAGATTTATTGTTCTTCTTCCTCTTCGGCGCCGACGACCATTTGTATGCCTAGTTTATCAATGCATTCAACAATGAACACTAGAGCCTCCCCCTTCGCCTTCTCGTCAGTAATCTTGCTGGCTGCATTATATGCCGGCTCAATACAGGCTTTATCCTCGGTAAGATCAATGATGTCTTTATAAATCATAAACTTCTTTTCAGGAGCAATATCAACTTTCTCAAGAATTGGGCGAAGATCGCTTAATGCCATAGACTTCACCTTATCGAGATCCGGATCCCCATACTGCGCTTTCGCTGATACTATTTCCATAGGCGCCGGTGCCGCCTCTGGAGCAGGAGCCGGAGCTGGAGCGGGAGCGGGGGCAGCTCCTAGTATGGAGTTTTCAACCTGCGCAACCGCATTGGTCGCATCGTTTTGCGCACCGCCATTCGTAATACTATTTATCGCTTGTTGCAACTCGTCCGGAGTTGCAGTGTTTCCTTGTTCCATTTTTGGCCCACCTTTTTATCTAATCTTAACCTTAATTATTATACTAACATGCTAATGCTTTGCGCGCAAGTAAAACTAAATTCTCAAGAAGCGCACTAGTTTATCTAACAAATCCAACTTTACTGGCTCCATTGGCAAACGCGCCCCAAATACATCGACTATCTGTTCACCCTCAGTCTCAGGAAAATATACCGTCACCCTTGGCGCAAAACGCTTCTTCGGAATCAAAACAATTGAGTAATGATTATCCTCGTTCAAAACACCAAAAGAGCGAAAATCGCTAAACACATACATATTGTTACCCTCGGATAGCCCATTTTCCGTTAGGCTATAATGCAATAATCGTGGACTACGAGAAGTATAAGTAAGCAAAGCAATTACAGCAACAATAACTAATAACAAAAAAGTCCACTGCTGCAACAAAACTGCAATCAAACATAAACATACCGTGACGATAGCCAAGCCAATATACCATTTAATATTTTTCTTGTATTCAATATATTCGCGAGCTTCCCAGTTCACTAGTATCTTCTTTGCCATATTGAAATTATACCATAAGTGCAAACTATACAATATACAACAAAAAACGCTCAATTTCTTGAGCATCTTTTGGCGGAGGGTGAGAGATTCGAACTCTCGCACCAGCTTTCGCCAGTCTAACGATTTAGCAAACCGTCCCCTTCAACCACTTGGGTAACCCTCCAATACAGATTATTCTAACACATTAATAATTAATTTGCACATATTTGCCGTATACTTAATAATAATGTATAATTTACTCATCTTTAAGGGTAAAATAGAGCACAATATATGAAAAAATTAATCGAAAAAACAGGGCAAGTTCTCACTGGCGCTGCAACTACCGCGACGCTTTTTGCAGGTCGCGCAATGGCCGCCATGAATTATGATAATCCAGCTCAAGCTGGTGCTGACGCTGCTCGCGGCAATGGCATGCCGGCCGAACTAATCGGAGCTTCCGGCGTTTTTACTCGCATTACAAACACCATTCTTTTCGCTGTAGGTATCATATCTGTCGTAATGCTCATCTATGGCGGCTTACGCTATATCATCTCTGGAGGCGACAGTAAAAAAGTTACCGACGCCAAAAACACTATTATGTATGCCATCATCGGCCTAATTATCGCCATCCTTTCATACGCAATAGTCAACTTCGTGATCAGCGCCGTTGGCGGCTCTACTACTGTTTAATTTTACTCACTTTTAGCAAGCAAAACTACCGAGATTTTTTCCACTCCAGCTTTTTGGAGCTCCGAACATGCAGCCATCATACTACTGCCAGTAGTCCATACGTCATCAATTAAGACATACCGTGCATCAAAATTAACCCTATTAGTAACACTATATGCGCCTAATGCTTGTTTTTTACGCACCATCTCATCTGCGCCAACCTGTACGGTATTTCCAACTCGCTTTAATACTTTTTCTCACTTGCCGCCACAAACATATGCAATTCTTTTTGCCAAAAACGCCATATGATCAAAGCCACGTTCGCGGATATGCTTACTAATCGTAGGTAAAGGTACTACAATTTTTCCCTCAAGGAACAGACCGTACTTTTCTCTTAGCAAATAAGCAAAAGTTTCCGCGCAGACGCGCACTGATTTATACTTATATATATTTATTAAATCTTTTAATAATCCCATCCTTTTTCCTAAACAAAATTGATCACAAAAAGGAAGCACGCAGCGTTCGCATTGATTGTTCTTTAGATTGCCGTCGCAACATAAACATTTTCAATAATCATTCGACATGATGTATTTTTTACAACAATCGCATAGTATTCCACCAACTTTTCCACAGGAAATACAGGAATAAGGACACAATATATCACCAATTGATACACGTATTGTATTTTTCACAACAAAACCTCCATTTTTCTTGATTTTAAGAATAAACATACATATAATAAAGCTTAAGAGTGTAAATTAGTGGAGGTTATATAAAACAATGGCTCGCAAACAAGACGAAATGAGCTTAGACGATGAGCTCACAGCTGCCTTTTTAGAGGGCGATAACTCTGGACTAGTTGCAGAAGAGGAACCGGTGGAAACTCCAGTCAACACTCCAGTTGAAGAAACTGCCATCGTCGAAGAAGAATATGTCGACGACGGCGACGGTTGGGATGATAGCGCAGATGACATTCCAGGTCAGCTAGCTGTAGATGTTTACGAAACAAACGATAAATTAATCATCAAAGCTCGCACCGCTGGCATTGAACGCAAGGATCTTGACGTTTCAATTTCTGACAATATCCTTACCATTTCTGGCGTTCTTAACGGTGGGGAAGACGATAAAGCTACCCAATGGCATATTCAAGAATGTTATTGGGGAGAATTTAGCCGCACTATCGCCCTCCCAGTACAAGTTAAAGAAGATGGCGTAGAGGCAGTCCTAAAGGATGGCGTCCTTACTATCTCCTTCGAAAAGGAAAAGACTGAAGCTCCAAAACGCATTACGATTAATTAAATAATCACCAAAAAATCGCCCGAAACGGCGATTTTTTGATTCTCACAAAAAAATAATAATTAACCCAACAAACTGCTTAACACAAAGTTTACAATTGCGAAAGCAGACAGGACAATTATTAAACCCACTATACCGTACAGAATTGTATTTTTACCTTTCTGTACTCTCTCTGGCGATCCTTGCGATGTCATATAGTAGAAACCACCAATAATCATCATAACTACCGCTATAATACCTACAACTCCAAACGTAGTATTTAGCAAGTTTTTTATTATTGTCATTATATCTGGCCCATCTGGGACTACGATTGAACTTGCTCCTTCGCGCGCATAATAACTCGGCGTTTCAGCAAAAGTATTACTACAAATTAACAAATTACTAATCATTAAGCCGAAACAAAAGATAGTTTTATTAATTTTTTTGTTTTTTATACCCATACATTTATCATAACATACAAAAATACCTCCCACTAAAAGGGGAGGTATAGTTACTCGAGTTACCCTCTATCCACCAATAAGACCGTTTAGAACAAAGCTCACTATTGCAAATGAGAGCAATACAACCACTAAACCGATGATACCGTACATAATTGTATTTTTCGCTTTTTGCAACTTAGCGCTATCGCCCTGCGACGTAGTGTAATTTACGCCGCCAATTATAATCATAATTACCGCAACAATACCGATGATACCAAAAACGACATTCAAAATCGTCTGGATCATTGACATTAAGTCCGTATTTGCACCTGGGTTTACATTGGAAACACCAGCACGCGCATTCTCGCCCGCTGAGCCAGCCCCCCCATTGCCTCCACCGCCATCAGAACCGCCAGCAGTATTACCGCCAGCAAATACACTAACGCCTTGCGTAGAAATAGTCAACGCCGCGATAGTCAAAGCTGCACCTGCCTCTTTCGCGATTTCCTTTGTTTTGCTCATTATGTAATAATCTCCTTATCTATAAATCATAATAACATAAACTACCCAAAAAAAGCACCCCCTAGAAGAGGTGCTTTAAGAGAAGTTGTTTTTTCGTATATTAACCGTTAGTAAGAGCGGCAAGTATGAAGTTAACAATAGCGTAAGCCAAAATGGCGATTACGAGACCGATAATACCATAAAGAATCGTGTCTTTACCTTTCTTAACCTTCGTAGTGTCACCTTGGGAAGTAGCATAGCTAACGCCACCAAGAATCACCATAATAACAGCAACCATACCCACAACAAAGATGATAGTATTAATTATTACTTTAACCATGTCATTAAGGTCGTCACCATTACAGCTATCCGGATCAGACGCTAACGTACCAGCCTGTGCACAATCAGCCGATGTCTTGCCATAGATGGAAACATATTCATCGCCAACCTTAATGCGTTGACAATATATACCCTCGCTAGTAGACAGATTTGGATATTTCTTACCCTCACCTATACATTCGTCTATAGCGAAAATTGGACCACCGAGCAATACGACGCTAAAGATCGCCAAGACCGCCACCTTTATTATTTTATTAATTGTTTTCATTCGTATTTCTCCTTTATTAATAACGAAAAAACTTTAGTTTAATTTTATCACACCACTATGCTTATTTGTAAATAAATTTAGAACGAATTAAGCACAAACGACACAATAGCGAATGCTAAAAGAGTAACAATCAGGCCAATAATACCGTACATTATAGTATTTTTACCTTTCTTTATTTTTTCAGCATCACCGTTCGATGTAATGTAATAAACACCACCAATAATAATTACAATAACTGCGATTACGCCCACCAACGTAAATACTACTGACAATACATTATTAACCGTAGTTTGTAAGTTTGTGCCACCACCGTCAACCTGCGTCACTTGTTTGGATGGGTCGGTAGGAGCGTTGCCTGTTATTAGAAAAAATATCTTATCCATCATTACCTCTTTAATTAATTATAACATTCCTGCTTGGCTATTGACTTCAATGCGCTTAAAGAGTTTTTCTCAGACGAAGAGAAGCTTCCAGGAATATATGTAATAGTCGTCGGATCGATTTTAAACATTTTCGAAACAATACAGGCTGCTGCCGTGTAGGCTCCCATTTTACTCTGATGCCGATCATCCTTAAAAGCTTTACGCCCACTCGCTTTAAGTTTATATAGAGCATCACCATCATCAGTCGTATCCGAAAAAACTCCAGCGTTTAAGGCAATTTTACGAGCTACATTTGTTGCTATTTTATTTACAGTATCTCTAGTGCTGGTACTAGAATCCCTTAAGTACCAAACTTTACGTACGTATACTCTTACGTCGCTATTTTTTGCCTTTACTGCCTTAGCTATTGCAAGAGCCCCGTCGTAAAATTGGCTCTCACTTTTAGCAGATCCAGTCCGCTCCTGTAAAACGACGTAGTCGTAGTATTTCTTAATATTCGTTCCTTGATTCGTATAATTCCACTTCAAAGATTTTCCGCCTTTAGTTACTCTTGTCGTATTAACGCTATAGCCACGTCCCTTCAGCATTTCAGCCGCTTTCTTATCAATATCTTCCACGTAAGTCTTACTATTCCCAACCCATAGTATCTTTATTTCCCGCACTGTAATACTCTTGGTTAGCGTGACACTGTTGCTCTTTGCATCTAAAGTCTTAGCCGTCAAAGTAGCAGTCCCAGGCTTTTTGCCTGTAACTACGCCATTAGAGTTTACCGTCATTACCGCACTATTACTTGACGACCATCTTACAACACCTTTATTGCCAGTAACCTTTGCCGTAGTTGTATGCTCATCTAGAATTGACGTAGAACCCACAGTTAGTGTTACTTTCGTAGAGCCACTAGGGTTACTAGGCGTACTCGGTGTCGACGGGGTACTAGGAGTTCCTGTTCCAGATTCTTCCTTTTTTGCCGGATCATTTACGGTTACTATGGCCTTATCGGCGACGCCGTTTCTGCTGGTTGCCGAAATAGTCGCTTTACCACTACTTTTTGCCACAATTTTGCCACTTTGATCAACGGTTGCCACTTTTCCATTATCCGACGACCATGTTATAGAAGTATCCACCGCGTTTTTCGGATAAACTTCTGCTTTTATCGTTTCTGTATCGCCAATATCCATTACTATAGTTCGCTTCGACAAACTAACCGCGCTAATTTGCCATTGCTCCTCAGTTGACGGTCGCGGAGTAGCCGGAACGGTATTCTGGCCAGACCCGCCCCCTCCGCCAGCTGGGGCTTGCCCATCAAGTGCACCTATTACCAAATTCGTAATAGCAAACGCCGCCAAAGCCACCACTAATCCGATAATGGCATACATGATAGCATTTTTTGCACCCGCTATTTTATTCGTATCACCAGCCGAAATCATGTAAAATATCCCGCCTATCACTATTACAATGACGGCAATAATACCAATCCAAAGATATACGGTATTTAAAATATTTCTTATTCTATTTTCCAGGGCAACCTCATTTGCCCCTTTTCCGTAACCACAGACTAACGGATCATTAAATCCAGCCACGCCACAAGCGGACTGATGCGCAAAAGTCACATTTTTAATACCCAGACAAGATATTATCGACAATACAATAACGGCAAAAACGATAATTATTTTCTTCATCATTACCTCTAGCCACCATTAACGGCTGATACAACCAAATTAACAATCGCCGCCGCGAGCAGGGTAATAACAAGACCAATCGCCGCGTACATAATTGTGTTTTTTGCTTTTTGCACTTTTCCAGAGTCGCCGACACTCGTTACATACGAAATACCGCCAATCACCATCACTACCGCACAGACAATACCAGCCCACATAAATGCGTGATTAAATATTTCCGCAAAGAAGTTCGCATCGTTTGCTGCACCTGAAGCAATATCTACAATTGCCCCAGATATCAATGAAGCCGTCACGCAGATTACAATGCCAATCAAAGCATTAGTAATCGTTTTCTTACCATTAGCAACCTTTCCGCTATCACCTCGCGCCAACATATACTGATAACCACCCCATATCACAAAGCCAACACAAACATAGCCTGCAATCTGGAGCACCATCGTCGCAATATTTAATACAATCATCCAGACAAGCTGACGAATTTCACCCTCGTTCGCCGGTTGCTCACCTCCACAAACTACATTATTTAGAAGCTCGCCATCGTACCAAGCGCGCAACCCCATAAAATGCGTTTTTGGGCATGTCGCATTTCCAAAACCCGTACCGCCAGAATTATTACCACTATCGCCACCACTATTACCACCAGCATTACCCCCCTCAGCAATCGCGATAGGAGCAACTAGCAACTGAGCAAAAACCATGCTCAATCCCATCAGCAATATCAGTAACTTTTTCTTCATTTTATCTCCTTAATTTTTATAATAGCACCGCTATTTACATAACCAGGGGTTTCTTCATCTGGAATAAATAAGACAAGCAGCAAAGCGCCCGCCGCCCACAATACGATACCTATTACTATCTCTACCATACGTTTTTTCGCTAGAGCAACTTGCCCATCATTCCCCTTTGCCGTCATAATCATATAGCCGCAAATTATAAAACCAATTGTCGCCAATAACCCAATACCTACAGATAGAATCGATATAGCGAAAATAATAATATCTTTTATAGTAGCTTCGCCATCATTTTCCGCATCGTCACACCAAAAGCTCAAGACAGTTGCGCATTTTTTATTATTATCTGGAGCAATCTTTATATCTAAAAAGCCAAAGTATTCACCACTATCCGCCCAAGCCGTACCTCCAACAAAAAAGACGCTGGCTAATAAGGCTACCAATAATAACCCAACTCTTACAACCGAACTCTTTTGTTTAGCTTTCATTAATCCAAACATATAATTATATACACACATTATAACATAAGCATTCGCAATTAATTATGGGGTAGTGTATAATTGGATTTCTAACTTAATAGACAGCATAATACTTGACTAAAAAGCTTATGTGTGATATAATTAAATAGCTATGGGTAGGTGGTTAAAAAGAATAGCCTTATCTCTATTAATTACTGCTTTGAGCATTAGCCTTATAAGTAGTCCTGTTTTTGCAACCGCTACAGATCCGGCCACTACAAACCCAGATACTTCCACTACAACTCCCGCAGACACTACAGACGACGAAAACACAGAAGAGAATACCGACGAAGCCACCAATGGCACCACGGCGGCAGAACAGACCACCGACAATCCAACCTGCTACGATCAAGTTGGCGGTATCGGCTGGCTAGTCTGTCCGGGTACTGGACTTCTAGCTAATATTATTGACGGAGCATACGGCGTTCTCGATAACCTATTATTAGTAGACCCTATACCAAACGATCCAACCTCGCCAATCCATGTCGTTTGGGATTATATTCGCAATATCACCAATCTTATTTTCGTGCTTTTCTTCTTGGCAATCATCTTCTCGCAACTTACCGGTGTCGGCATAAACAACTATGGTATCAAACGTATGCTACCGCGTTTAGTTATTGCCGCAATCTTAATTAATCTTAGTTACACCATCTGTACAGTAGCCGT
>DEVX01000012.1 GCA_002363515.1 Candidatus Saccharibacteria bacterium UBA3225
AAGAAGAATACCATCTTAGGCTTATCTAAGTCGCCAACTTCTGGCGAGGTAGTAAAGAGAGTGTTTAGCAGCCACAGCAAGAATGAGGCATAAAGATCGGGACTTTGGAACAATTCGACGGCGTGAAGAATATTGATAATGCCGCGGCCGTCCGTATCGTTCGCAAAGAAGTCTTTAATCTCCAGTGCAGGCTCGCCGAAGAATTTATCAGCGCCCTGTTTTTCTAACGCAAGGAGACTGCGTTGGATTACGCCAACACTTTGAGTGGTGATATTTCCATACTTGGTGATATATTTGTCTTTATTTTCAGCTACATACTGCAAGGTTGAGCGGAGATCGGCGAGATTAATAAGTTGAAGACCTTCGTCTTTTGCGACTTCAAAGACAATATCGAGATTTCCCTCTTGTGCTTCAGACAGACCAAGCATCATAGAGAGAATGTCGGCACCTACTGCTTCTATGGTAGTGCGAATAGGGTGACCGTTTTGTCCGTAAAGATCCCAGAAGCGTACGGGGAAGCTTTTGCATTCGAAGCCGTATTTTTCTAGACCAAGCTTATCGATGCGTTTTTGGATATTTTCGTTGATCTCGCCCTCAACGGCGGTGCCAGCTAGGTCCCCTTTGACGTCTGCGAGAAAAACTGGCACGCCGGCATCAGAAAAACTTTCGGCCATGACTTTTAGCGTGATGGTTTTGCCGGAGCCACTTGCTCCCGTTATGAGACCATGGCGATTTGCCATATTGAGGAGGATTGATGATTCTTGTTTGTCGGATTTGCCGACGAGGATTTTGTCGTTAGTGTACATAATTAATCTCGCTTAATTGATTATATTGTACCAAAAACACCGAAAACTAGCGCATGCTACAATAGAAATAGACGAGGAGGTTTTTATGAAAGAAGATAAGAAAATTATAGGCATCATTGGACTAGCGGCCGTTGTCGCGTTGGTGATTATAGCTGTCATAGTTGCAATTAATCTAAATAGGCCTGCGGGAGGTGGTGGCGAACAAGATTCCAAGGTTGGTAGCTTTGTGTTAGAAACAAACGGCGGCATAGCTTATGAGTGGCAATGTGTTATAGATGACGATACGGTTGCTAAATTTGGGAACGTTAAGAGTAGAAGTCTAGATGCGAATAATGACGGTGGGCGAATTGAGGAAGTGCATGAGGTTATTGCGCTCAAAAAAGGTAATGCAAAAATTCATTGCGATTACAGTAATATGGTTGAATATGATGGCAAAACAATTGAGAAAAGAGATTATTTAGTTGATGTTGATGACGATCTGGATATTAATATAACTGATATTACAGCCGAGCTTCACGAAGATGAATAAAAAAATCCCCTTTACGGGGATTTTTTGATGGCTATTTCTTAACCATAGATTGCGCGTTGTTTGGATAGGTTTTCGTCGGTTGCGGCGGCCGCTTTAATTTGCTCTTCGTTGTCGATTAAGGCTTTCTTGGCGTCGTCGTCTTTTGCGCTCTTCTCTGTTATGTTTGCTAATGTATTCGGATCGATTGGTTCGGCGCTATTTAATAAGGCTTCGTTGACGGCGTTTGGAGTAGTCGCAGCTTGGCCAAAGACCATTTCTGCAATGGAGGCGTTGTCGTCTGTTTCTTGGTCTGCTAGATTATCTGAACTATCTTGTTTTTTATCGGCCTCAGATTTTTCGGTTGTAATCCGCTCCGCTTCGCTTAGTAAGTCTTTAGACTTTTCTAATTCTGCTGTAATGTCTGAGGCTCCTTTTTGCATTTTTGCCATTAATTCAGGGCTTTGCACCTTCTGAGCTGCTTGGTCGAGACTGTCTCTGAGGCTATCGGCTTTTTCGATAGACTTTTCAGCTTCGCTTTTGTCTATCTTGGCGTTTGGATGGTCGGTAGTCATTTCAATGGCGGCTTTTTCGGCCGCTACGCTGGCGCCGGCGGCGGAGACCATTGCGGCGTTAAGGATATTTTCGCTTTCGGTTTTGCCATTAGACTCTCCAGCGGCAATTTTCGTAGAGAGACCATCGGCGGCGCGTTGTGCCTGTTCTGCGTTAGTAGATGCGGCGTCAGCATCGCGAAGAACGGCTTCCTTGCCACCAGGGGCGTCACTGGAGACGTCTTGCACTAAATTGCTGACATCTATGTTATTATTATTGATTTGTTCTTCGGCGGCTCGTTCGGTAGCGTTCAGGGCGGTTCGCTGGTTTTTGTTATCGACATTTGAGGTATCGCTCACGATTTGCTCTGTTGGCGCAATGGCGTCTGCTATTCCAACCGTTGCGGCGGCAGCTACGGCGGCCTCTTGGCTGGCAACGCCAAATTCTGGCACGTCAGCCATCGCGGCGGCGAAATCTGGTTCCGCTTCTGGCTCTGCGCCGACTTTTTCTCGCCATTCAGCAGCGGCTTGTTCGCGCGCGGCGATTTCTTCTGCGCTTAATTCTTTTTCAACTCTTTTTCCTTCGAGTGATTCATGGTTTTCTAGTTGATCATCGCTTGTGTAGGCTGCATACATTTTCGTGTTCCTCCTTATTTTTTCCAGCTTACTCGGCCGCCGACAGTATTACTATAGATACTTACCCAGGTATGGCCACGGTTTAATTCGATTTCATTATTTTGACTATCAAAGAATTTTAGCTCATCGGTGACGTTAGCGCGACGCCAAGTGGCGGGTTGCACGGTGCCATTTTGGAAAACATAAGCTTCGCCAGAGCCGGTAGTTTTATGGTCGTAATACTTTGGCTCACTCGCGCGAGGAGTAGTGCTGGCCTTCATGGCTACTAATACGTCTGTAGTGATTTGAGATTGCTGATTATTCTTTTTGCGGTCTATATGCGCACCACCATAGGCGTGTGAGCGATAGTATTTGTTTGTATTGGCATCGTATTTCCAAATTGCATTATAGCTGTCGTCCCCTGACATGACAATTGTAATATTTGTAGCATTGCGTTCTCCCGGTTCGATGACGGTGTCTGGTTTTATGCGTTTGAAGCCGGAAAATTTTGATTCACGATAGCCCTTTGCGATATTCCACTTATCTACATCGGAGAAACTCGTATAAACATTGTGTGGCGCCCAGCGATCGGCGGTGCGAAATACGTAGGTACCCTCGAACCATCCGCCATCAAGATCGCGATAGCCACTTTGTTTTAGAGTATTGATGGCGTTGGTGGCTCCGCCCACGTGAATGTAGCCGCAGTTGTATGGGCGAGCGAGCTCGACGAAGGTTTGGCGTGCCGAGCGGATTGGGCCAATCCAAGTTGGTTTTTCGTCTTGATAAAGCGCCATAAAACGCGTAATACCGCCTTCAGCAACGGCTTCGTATACGACACCTGCTTCGCTGAGACCAGATTGCGGGCGTGCATCGACGCTGTTTTCGATCATAATGCAAGTTACTTCGGCAACGGCGGCGTTTTTATCCTTTGATTCGAGACCGGTAAGAGTGGAGTAATATAGCTCGTCAGCAACGGCGTTTTCTTGCTTAATGTCACCGAGATTATTTGTAGTCAAAGATGGCTTGAAGAACCATAGACCGCCAAAAACTACGACGGCCAGGATGATGACGGCGGCGAATATTTTAGCAACAGTCCGCTTGATTGATTTATTGCGGATGTCTCTTTCATGCTCTTTTTTGCGCGCTTTTTGTACAGACTTTTTGACGGGTATTTTTTCTTCGTCAATACCTTCAGAATCGTTGATGAAGTCGTCAATATCTTGATTACTGGAGTCGTCATCATCGAGTGCGTCAGGAGCGGCGTCCTCTTTCGTAAACTCGCTTTGTTTGT
Source organism: Candidatus Saccharibacteria bacterium UBA3225 (assembly GCA_002363515.1). GTDB lineage: Bacteria > Patescibacteriota > Saccharimonadia > Saccharimonadales > Saccharimonadaceae > UBA2834. The sequence continues at coordinate 3,769 of DEVX01000012.1, forward strand.
AAAGCTTTACAAGCGTATCGTCTTCTTTGTCCTTTTTGCGAACGTAAATTTTTGAGCCACGATACGGCCGCTTATAACTGTCCATAGTTAAAGTTTAGCATAAGCTAGACAACTAGTCACGTGCGAAAGCAGTAATCACGGCGTTGAGGCGCGAAATACTGGTATTTTTGCCCAATACGGCAAGCGTATCGTGAAGAGCTGGACTGAACGGTGCAAAGCTAACGCTAAGACGAATAAGACCAAATAACACCATTGGTTTTTGCGAGTTCTCGGCAAGTAAATCATTTAATGCGTTCTGTAGGTTGTCGGCGGTCCAATCCTTAATATCGCTGAGTTTTGCGGTAGTCTTTCGGAGAAGATCACAAACTTCATGTTCGGATAGCTTCTTGAGGGCTTTATTTGTCGTAATCATATCCATGTCGACTTTGGGATCTTCGAAGAAATAAGTGGTCATGGTTTTGAGGTCGCCTAGCGTTTTGAGGCGATCGTAGATAATGCTGAAGATTTTAAAGCGATAGTCTTCGTCGTAGTTTGCAGCGGATGCTGGCCAAAAATCGGCGGTACGTTCAAATAATGCTTTGGTGTCTTCTTCGAATAAGCGACGTATCCATTGGCCATTGAGCCAGAGAAGTTTCTGCTCATCGTAGCGAGCGCCGGCGCGTTGAATACGGTCAAGCCTGAATTTTTCAATCAAGTCTTGCTTGCTGTAAAGTTCCTGTTCGGTGCCGTCGTTCCAGCCGAGACATGCTAGGAAGTTTAGCATGGCTTCTGGCAAAACGCCGTCGAGGCGATAATCGTTGGCGGACTTTGCGCCATCGCGTTTGCCGAGTTTCTTATTTCCTGTTGGAGCTAGGATGTGTGGTAAGTGGACGAATTTTGGGCGCTCAAGACCAAAAGCTTCGTAAAGCTCGAGGTAATTACCCATGCTAGGGAGGTATTCTTGACCGCGCATGACGTGAGTAACGCCCATGGTGGCATCGTCGATAATGTGTGCGAAATTGTAGGTTGGAAGACCGTCGGCCTTGATTAGGATAATATCATCTTGAGTTTCGGGGCCTAAATGCAAATCGCCATAAACTTCATCATGATAATCGTAAGCCTTTGGCTCAGCCTTGAGGCGTAGCGGAAGGCCAACTTTCCACTCTGGCGTATCTTCTGGGCGATAATTGCGATACAAGAAAGCTTGCTTGTTCTTATTGGCTTCTTCGCGATATTTTGCAACCTGTTCACTAGGGGTAGGGTCGGCGTAGGCGCGACCTTTCGCAATGAGCTTTTGCGCCCATTCGTAATAGATTTCTTTGCGTTGGGTCTGATAATATGGGCCATGTTCCCCGCCCCGATCTGGACCTTCGTCCCAATCTAAACCTAGCCAAAGAAGAGTATCTTTTATTAAATCTGTAGCACCCTTAACGTAACGGGCTTGATCGGTATCCTCGATGCGCAAGATAAATGTGCCATTGTTTTGCTTGGCGACTAGGTATGGATAGATTGCCGAACGAACGTTCCCTATGTGTATATAGCCGGTCGGCGACGGCGCAAATCGAGTTACTGTTTTCATGATTTATACTATAACATTTTTTCTTGTATACTGCCACTGGCCTAGAGTGTCTGATATGTAATAAGGCATAACTGCGCGCGCTTAATTATAATTGCTTTAGTCGTTTTCGCTCTTTATTTTTGCGTAGACTATTGAATCGTAGTATTTTTTAACTAAATACTGTTCGTCGCGCAAAACGGCCTCTTTAGTAAAGCCGAGCCGTTCGGCAAGCATGGCCGACGCCTTATTGCCGGGGGCAGTTCTGATTTCTATTCTATGCATTTCTAAATTGGTAAAAGCATACTTAATTAAAACGTTGGCGGAACGTGTAATAATTCCTTTGCCGGTGTGATTCCGATCGAGCCAATAGCCGAGTTTGCAATTATGGTTTCTTTCGGAAACATCGTATATTACGACGGATCCAACGAATACATTATTGAAAAAGATATTGTAGCCAAAGGTGCGTCCATGATTGAATTCTTTGATTTGGTTTTCAGTAAAAAGACGTACTTGGGTTGGAAAGTATATATTGTTTACCCATGGTAGCCAGGGTAAGAGGTGGTCGCGATTCGATTGAATAGTCTTAAACTTTACATCATCAATGTCGTGCGCGAAGCGTTTTAATGTAATCTCGTCATTAATAACGATTTTTGCGTTCGCTTTTAGCATATTCTAAGCCTTGCGATGAACATCGACCTGTGGGTACGGAATGCTTACTTTGTGCTTTTCGAGGATTTCGAGTGTTTTGTGTAAGATGTTGCGTTTAGCGTCGATGCGCTTGCCCTTTTCGCTCTTAGCAAAGAGGCGATATTCTATGGCAGATTCAGCAAGGTTGTTTACGCCGCGATATTGACAATCGACTACAAAATCTAGCTCACGAGATGCTTCAGCAATCTCGGCCATGATTTTCTCGGCATCAAGGAGCTTTAGCTCGTATGGAAGTGGAATGTTGAGATTGATAGCAGTAGCGGAAACTTCGGCTTTTTCGATATTTCGGTTGGCAATAGAGATAATATTGCCAGTGAGGCCATCTTTAAGCTTAGTAGAACGGATGCCAGAATAGATCACTGTGCCGCTGTCGGAACCAATAGTGACATAATCGCCCATTTTGAAGTAGTCTTCCGAGATGATGGAAATGCCGCGAATGATATCTTTCAGGGTGTCTTGAACGGCAAGACCGATTGCAACGGAGGCTACTCCGACGCCCGCGAGGAGACCGTCTACATTGACGCCGTTTATGCGTAAGATGAATAGTGCTACCAGTACAATGTAAGCCATGCGCACAAAACTGCCAACCATAGCTGCATAGGTGTTGCGCTCTTTGTTCTTATCGCGCTGAAAAGCCTTTTTGAAGGGTATCTTAATAATTTGATAGAAGATTATGGCGATGATGATTGTAACGCCGCTTGACACGATATTCTCCCAGTTAATATGCTTGATGATGTCTCCCATTTTTTATCCTTTCTTGTGATTAAGTGCAGTTTTGATGTCCTCAATTTGATCACGAAGCTCGGCGGCGCGTTCAAACTCGAGATTGGCGGCGGCAAGTTGCATTTGCGATGATAGCTCTTTGATGATTTGCGGCAACTCTTCATGTGGGATTTTGCGCAGATCGAGTTTTTTGCTTTTTTCTTTTTCTGGGATGATAGCGCGGAGACCTTCGCCAATCTCCTTAGCTACAGAACGCGGCGTGATGTGGTGTTCTTCGTTATATTTTTGCTGAATTTCGCGACGGCGATAGGTTTCTTCAATGGCACGTTGCATACTGCCAGTCATATTGTCAGCATACATGATGACCTTTCCCTCAACATGACGAGCGGCGCGGCCGATGGTTTGAACAAGTGCGGATTCGGAGCGTAGAAAACCTTCTTTATCGGCATCAAGAAT
>DEVX01000029.1:0-4361 GCA_002363515.1 Candidatus Saccharibacteria bacterium UBA3225
TTTGGCTAGGCGTCTCTCTCTTGTTAAAAGTGTTCTGGGCTGAGACCATTCTTGATTAAGATTTTTCGAATTTCTTCATATACTTTAGTCACTAAATCTAGATTTGGAGTTTCCGGCATTCCATCAACTCTTTCGTAATGACTTCTCATGCCGAGATTATCTATTTCAAACGTACATTTTTGTTGTTCGTCAGAGAAATATAGAGTTTCTTCTGTGCCATCAAATACAAGAACACCTGTGTCTTCTAGTTTGTCGATTGAGAAGATCTTATAATTCTGATCGATAATTCTTTGTATATCGCGAATGGTTTCTCTGGGCAACTTTTTCGTAGCATGATGTTCGTCGTTTTTGTCATATAGCCAACCATCGCCGGCTTCTAAGGTACCATCATTATAGACCTTGCAGTATGTATATTTCGGTAGCGCGGTGCCATTGCTACGATATTTGAATATTAGTTTTCTCGCCATGATTCTTCCTATTTTAGTTTATGCGCGATTATGCTCATCGCATCATCTTTTGAATTAACGCCAGTCCAAGTTTCGCCGTTTGGGCCATGCATTACGCCGCCGGAGAAATTATAAGTTCCGTTTGGAGTCCATATCGTATTTCCGGAAGATGTTACTGTTCCATTTTTTGTCCACATGGTATTTCCGCTTTTCGTCGTTATAGAATCACCATCGTAAATGACGTTATTTGTCTTAATCTGTGTACTGCTGTCACTCCACCAGTTTATTCTTTTGCTATTGTTAGCCATTTGGCCTTTATTACCAAATAGTGGCATATTATTCCTTTCTGTTTTTTAGTTCATCAAAATACATCTTCTTGGCTTTCTTGATTGTATGGGCGAAGTTTTCCATATCATACGCCCAATCTTTGTGAGTGTAAGACGCTAGAAGTTCCTCGACTTCTTTTCTTGTTTTTCCGTCGTTGAGATGAGAGATAACCATAAGATCGTGCAGTAATAGCGGATCGGCAGGAGTAAGCTCTTTTAATTGTTTTGTGGCTTTTGTGCCATATATTTCTTCAAGATCTTTCCACGCGATTTCAAGTTCAGCAGATTCCGCCATCCGTCTCGCTATCTTTTTGTATTCACGTGCGTACTTCATTTCATAGCTCCTCGATCGAATGTGTTAGGATCTTCTTTTTGGATTTTGCGTAGTTTGTTTAATTCTTCGCTTAGAACAAGTGCAGTGTCATCATTCCATTCATCTGTTTTTCTTCTTCCATGACCATACTCTACATTGCGCGCAGAATATTCGCCGGCAAAATTATAGGCATCATTACCGCGGCTGTCATATATTGGTTTTGTTTTCGCGTGTTGTCTATTATGGCTTGATGATTTTGTATTAGATAATCCTGGGCTGAATACGCTAAAATGTGAATTAGAACTAGTCTGTTCGGATATTCTTCTAACTCTTTCGAGTTTTTGTTTTTCTAGTTCTATCCTAGCCAGTTTTCTATTTAATCGTTTTGCAACGGCTTTTTCATTTTTAGGCGTAGATATTCCATATGCTTTTCTTATTCTCTTGAGTTGTCTATTCAAGGCCTTACGCGACCGTTTGAGATTGTCTGTAGTTCTTTCTTGGCTAATGACTTGTTTATCTGGTATTTTCTTCTGCTTAGGTTCCGGCCTATCTGGATTAAATCTATCCAATAAATTAGCAGTCTCTTTGTCTAGTTTAGAGTTCTTCAGCTTTGCAAACGATTCCTTAGAAAATTGAATTTTTGCCATAAGGGACCTTATTTAATTAGATATATTATAACATATTCTGACAAAAAATCAGCCCGATTGCTACACGTAGCCGAACCATAAGGAGGAACTACGCGGAGGGCTGATTATGTCTTATATTATATCAAAATATGTACATTTTTGTCATTTATGGCATAATTGTCGGAACGTCGGCAGGGTGAATATTTGGATTATATCTTATATCTTTAACCCAATCATTATAGCTCATATTGGGAACAAAGTATTTGCCGCCGAGTTTGTTTCTCGCGGCACGCATCTTCGGTTCGTATTCTTTTCCAATATATCCACGTACTGTTGAGCGGCAGAAAGGGTGAAGCGGAGGGTAATTATAACCTTCTTGTCGCTCACTCATTTTATAGATCTGGCCATCATGACTTCTACACATATCTGAGGTTCGTCCGTCTAGTGTGGCTACGAATATATACTGATCTATACCCATTTCTTGATATGCGATAAACTCTGTCTCGTTCTCGAAGTGGTTAGTTTCTGTCCGGATCAGTCTTTCTGCATAGAAACTTCCGACATTAAACCTTTGTCTAATTTCATACAAAGCGCGCTCTTCGCTCATTCCGGTCATTATCGCCTTGGTTAGAGTCTGCTGGAGTTGTCCTGCGAGCGTATTGGAGTTACCCCAGATTCGCTTGCTATAATTTGCGCCTTGCCATGGCGTATTGAGTAAGATCTCGATTCCGCGTGAGTTCAACTGCTCAAACGCAGGAGTTGCACCGATCCCTTTGGCAGTATCATAGATTGTTTTACCGAAAGCTCCGTTTATAGTTTCGATATGAGATTTGGTCTCTATTTCGTTTTCTAATATAGCTAATTGCTTCGTTCTGCTCCATAGTTGAGCATTTATCATCTCGAGTCTTCTTATGCGTCCTTGAAATCGTTTAGGCAGGTATTTAGATAATCCAGCGGATTCCATGTCGGCATAGAACTTTTCGACTTCAGCAGTCGGAACTATCTTATTGAGTGCCGTCATATCGAATTTGTTTTCTCGATAGAATGATTCGTAAATGGCCTTAAGGCTAGCTACTGTATCTTTCTCGGCTTCTTCATAGAGAATCTTAATCTCACGAAAGTGCCAGTCTGAGTTTCGCTCGGCTTCGGTCAGTCTTGCAATCGCACGCTTATCCCAGTATCTACTCGACCTCGTCTGCACCATTATTTGCGTCCTTTATTTCGTTCTTGGCGAACTCTGCGGCCGACTCTAATGTTGTCTCATCTTCTTTAGCGGCAAGTTCGACTGTTTCTTTAGAGTCACGCACGAATGATAGTTGGCTGACTAGAAGCTCTTTATCGACTATACCTTGAAGATTGAGAATCATTTGAGAGGTTTCATAATCGTTACGAGGTAGGTTTCGTTTAAATATTGCATCTACTTCTTCTGTCGGCACGATCGGCATACTAGACTTAGTGTTAAGGAAATTGTTGTATAAATGGAATCGTTCCATTAGACCGCGCTCGAAGTATCGCTCTTTATTTTTGATATTTTGGTCGAATGCAAGAAGCTTATAGCTGATTGCTACGCCAGATGAGTTATTTGCGAAGTTTTCGTCGGCGAGATTTGGAGTCATACTAATCTTATGGATATCGTTTTCAATGTTTTTACGAAGAATATCGGTATCTGATTCGTTGAGCGTTTTAATGAGATACTCGATTTTACCATCCATCGGGATATTTGAGATCATTCGATGTTCCTTAAGTTCGGCCATTTGCTCCGGCGTAAATTTCATGCCGTAGAAGCAGAGAATTGCATCCACAAGCTGCTCGCGATCATTTACGCGGTCGCTCTGAATTAGGTTATAGGCATCTATTAGGCTCACTACCGTTTCGAAGTCACCTAGATAATCCTTGTTATTTACAAACTCAATCATCGGCACTTCTTTAAACGCGTGAGCGTCCTCTTTTTCGAGGATTAGACTGTCTCCTTTCAATTTGTAATTGCGGACTACCTTGTCGTCTACAAATATCACATCGTAGTATTCCGGGTTCGTATCTGTTGGTTTTTTGAAGATTGGCCGATAATTTACAGCAAACATCTTATTATGCTTAATCGTATTATCATAGACGATAATCGTGTTTCGGACATCGAGAATTGCCGACTCAGGCTCCGCGTCTTCATTTGCGAAAACGTATTCGTATTGAAGTCCAAATATTGCACAGTTCTTGGCTATTTCTGAATCATTATCGTTCATTGTCTGCTTTTTATAGCAATCTAGAACCGCATCAATATTGTATTTGTTACTTGCTTGGTATTCGACCGGATTCCCGAGTAAGTATCCGACATTCGTATCTACAATATACTTCGCATGATTGATCATTACCTTGTTATTATGAAGTAGATCAGGTTTTTCCCGGTGTAGAATATCTTGGTCGCCAATATAGTAGCGATCTAGCGTATCAAATCGCTCTCGACGTTCTTCGTTGTAGTCGATAGCTTCTTTAATTATGGTTGCGTTAATTTCGGTATCTCTTGGTAGGGTGTATTTCATGATTATCCTTTCCAATAATGGTTGCGATGTCTGGTTCTCGGGGAACTAAGCATCGATTTATCGAGGAGCTCTACCTCTCGTGGCTCAGAGACATATTCATAAATGCTCGCCAATAC
>DEVX01000029.1:4490-6717 GCA_002363515.1 Candidatus Saccharibacteria bacterium UBA3225
CCAAGTGGCATATAAATATGATTCTGAACCCAAGCGGAAGACGCTAGAATCCTCGATTCCTTATTGTGTGTCTGTGGAACTGCACGAATATCGCAACGGTTACTAGAATATTTTTCTTGGAGTATCCGCTCTACATTTCTTGCGAATCCCCGGCCGCCATTATTGCTTTCTATATGTGCCGTCATAGTCTCCCCAGAGAATAATAGGTCGGCAACTTGGTTTTCCGTCGCTTCCATCGCCTCATCCGTAAAGACTAGATTCGTAATGTAGAATTCGTTTTGATAGATTATGCCATTTATAGAACACAAGAAGTCGGTTCCGGTATCGGCCGTATCTGTAAAATTAATCACTCCGGAATATGGTGGCAATTTCTCCCATTCTTTAAATTCGCCGTAGAGCCTACCGCCAACATCAATCGGTTGTTGATTGTAGTTTGCCTCAACGATATCTTGATTCATCTCGCGAGTCTTTATCTCATAATCGTGTCGGCTCAATATTTCATCGCAGAGCATCTTTCCATCGTCCTGGACAGCTTTCATCGTGATTGTCTCTACGTCGTCTCCGTAGGCGCTCACGATCCGCCCAGCAAGGTCTCCGAGCGCCCAGCGCGTCATGATAACTATCACTTTCCAATCGTTACCCTCAAGACGCTGAATCATTGTGTTAGCAAACCACGCCCAGTGTTTATCTAGCGTTACCTCGTTATAAGCTTCCTCAGCATTCTTAATAATGTCGTCAATCAAGACAATATTTGCGCCGAAGCCAGTTGCGGTACCGGTTGGCGAAGTTGCTAGATAGTTATTCTTGCTACTTCCGGTCAGCGCCCATAGACTTGCGCTTGCTTGACCTCGCTTTATTTGAGTTTTAGGGAATATATCCGAGTAAACTATATGCTCATTGTCGGCTTTTCTTTCTGATATCGTATCTCGTACTTTTCTTGCGAATGACGTAGAAAGAATCTCGTTATACGATCCGGTCATCACGGCTATTTCCGGATTTCGACCGAATAGCCACTCTACTAGACAGGTGGCCGTAAAGCTTTTGTAGTGTCGTGGTGGTAAGTTTATTACAAGGAAGTGCTTCTCGCCCTGCTCCATGAAACCTTGAATCTTGTTGCAGATTTCTGTTAAGTATTTGCGGCTTTTTTGATAATGCTTCGGATAAAGAAGTCGACAATAGTCAATAAAGCTCTTGCGAGCGAGGGATAATCTCATCTCTTGAACTTGTTTCTGGTCTAGTCTCAATTCTTTAATCGTTGGCACTATTCGTCTTCTCCTAATAATTTACGTAACTCTTCTGCCGTCAGATCGTCATAGGGACTGCTTTTTTCTTCGTATATTTCCATATCGACTGGTTGAGTAGGTAAGCCCTCAGCTTGATTCATCGTTTCAACGAAATCTTTTGTACTTCTAACCGCTCGGCTTGCCTGTGCCAGAGCCAAATATTCTCCATAGGGAGTTTTCTTTGTGTTTTTTGCATCCTGTATGCGCTTCTCGACCTCTTCGGTTGATACACTCCATAGTTTGCGCAGTTGGAAACGTGGTGAATGTTTTGGATTAAAGTTATCGTCGTCGGCAATATTGTAGATATTTTCAGGATGTTTATTGAATCCATTTGGCACTCCACATCCTTTTACGAATCTGCCTCTCGCGCCTCGTTTTATCACCGATTGTGTACAATCGGTGGACCTCTGTTGTTTTTTGGCTGATTTTTTAGGCTTTTTCGTTGTCATGGTTGGCCTCAACTTTTGGCGTAAAATCTTCCCAGCCAGTATCATCGTCATCGTGACCGAGCTTATTTATGAAACGGAAGTAACGTTTACGAATTACGTCACAGAACTTCGGATCGAGTTCCATGGCATAGCAAATCCGCCCGGTCTGTTCAGCGGCAATTATTGAGCTTCCGCTCCCAGTAAATAAGTCGAGAACGATCTGGTTCGGCCTTGAGCTATTCATCATCGCATTTGCTCCAAGCGTTACGGGTTTCTGCGTTGGATGAACATAAGTCGTCACTTTATCGCGATCGAAATCCCAAACCGTTGATTCATTTCGCATAATCTCGATCATTTTAACGAGCTGTTCTTTTTTCATCTCATTCAGATCGCGTCGCTTAAGTCCGAGAATAGTTTTCTTGTCACGTCCACCATACCATTTAGCGTGGTGATCTTTTCTCCAGAGATACATACACGCCTCGTGCGCGTAATGGTAGTCGTAACGGCCAAGTGTCA
>DEVX01000032.1 GCA_002363515.1 Candidatus Saccharibacteria bacterium UBA3225
TAGCTCAGCTGGTTAGAGCGTAGGACTCATAAGCCTAAGGTCACTGGTTCGATCCCAGTTGGTGCTACCAAGTACTCAAACTTTTGGATATATAAAATACAGCGTGACGGTTCCAGATGTGCATTCTGAAATTTTTTTAGATTTTAAATGCTGCGCAAAATTCACTCAGCAAGAAAAATCCGGGTCTTTCGACCTGGGTTTTTGATTATATCATACTATATGCGTTTCGTCAATGCTACCGCATTGCCCTACGTGATAGCAAAATGAGCAATAGTCTGAGTATGTTAAAATAAGTGCATGAAAACAAGAAAAGCTTTTACTGTGCTTGAGCTAATGCTTTGTATTATTTTTGTGGGCATTTTCGTAGTACTCTTTTTTATGCAAAAAGTTAACGCCGATGCAATGAGTCGCGACGAAAAGCGAAAAATTGCAATTAATGCCATTTATTACGCGCTCGAGGAAGGATATTACGATAAAAACCAGTACTATCCCGAAAAGATTGATAAGGCAGAAATTTTGCCGTGGATTGATCCAAATTTATTCACCGATCCTTATGGGGTTGCGTTGTGGAAGGAGGGGAGCAACTACACCTACGAAGCAAAAGAGTGTGAAGATGAAAAATGCAAATCGTACGAACTTCGCTCTATCATGGAAAAAGAAGAAGATTTCGTAAAGACCAGCCGAAATTAAAAAATTGCCCTTAGGGGCAATTTTTAATCATCATCGTGCTTATTACGCTTTTTGGCTTCGTAAACTAGATGGGAAATAATCTTTACCTCATCGTGCGGGGTGTCCAGAAATCGGAAAGTGTAGGTCGTCTCATCGCCAACCGTCGACATACGCAATATGCCAATTTGAAACAGATGATCGAAGAGAGTCTCTTGACGAAATGACACATCCTCAATACGACGAAGCTCAATAATATTGGTGGAATTTGCGAATAACGAAGTGCGAGATTTCTGAATAGCGCGACGGTTGGTGATATACATTTCATTAGCATTGTAGATACTATGTCCAATGACGCCACCAGCTAAGATAATCGCATATAACGCAAAAATCGCAATACGCAAATAGCCTAAAGAGGTATCGTTTAGCGTAAGCATCGTATCTTCAACTTTGACATTGTTTGCGATTAAAATGAGCGCGAGGCTAAGAATTATGACACAAAGTGCAGCCATAGTCCAGATGGCTATAATACCGATACGCGAACGCGTAATATGGAGCACTACATGCTCATCCGCCTCAAGATTAATGTCTGGGTAATCTTTTACACTACGTGCATGTTTAACTTGCGCAAGCTCGTCTTTCATGTCGTTATCGTACCACATACCTCTCAAGAATGCTAGTATATTTTTTGACTTTTTCGCCCTTAAATGATATAATTTATGCATGGATATGAACCCTATGACGTCACAGAAGGCAGTAATCGGTCGAGATGTATTCGTTGCTCTTGCCGGAGTAGCCGAAAACGTACCGGCAAAGGTCGACACTGGCGCTGACACGTCAGCCATTTGGGCGAGTGATATTTTTGTCGAAAAAGATGGAAAATTACATTTCAAGCTTTTTGGACAAGGATCCCCATATTATACTGGTGACGAGATGGTCGCGAATAATTATTCTGTCGCAAAGGTTAAGAGCGCTTCTGGGCATGTGGTCCTCAAGTATAAAGCCACCATTCCGGCAACAATCAAGGGTAAACAACTAAGCATTACATTCGGATTGAGTAATCGGTCGAAGCTTAAATATCCCATTTTGATTGGTCGAGAGACGTTAATAGGCAATTTTATTGTTGATGTTGAAGAAAAAGAGACGACAATGAAAGAGAGGTTAAACAAACAGCCAGTAATCAACAAAGAAATGCAGGATGATCCCTATAGATTCTACATGAAACAATATCTAAACGGAGAGGACAAAAAATGAGAATTGCAATTCTATCAAATGGACCAAGCAACTACTCTACTAAACGCCTAGTTGAAGAAGCGAACAAACGCGGTCACGAAGTTGAAATTATAAAATACAAGAACTGTTATATCTCAATCGAACAAGGCAGCAACCAAGTTTTTTATAAAGGTGAGCCCCTGGGAAAATATGATGCAATCATTCCACGTATCGCCTCATATATGACAAAATACGGCACAGCAATCGTGCGTCAGTTGGAAATGCAGGGTGAGTATTGCCTATCGAGGTCACTTGCAATCACTCGCGCTCGCGACAAGCTACGCTCGACGCAGTTACTGGCGAAATATAATATCGATATTCCAAAAACCGTCGTCTCGCGCGATTCGGGTGATATTGATCAACTATTAGACCAGTTGGGTGGCGCCCCGGTCATCATAAAGCTAGCGAGTGGCACGCACGGCAATGGCGTAGTCTTAGCAGAAACTAAGAAGGCTGCTAAATCGACTTTGCAAGCTTTCTACCTAACAAACGAACAAGGTACCAATATCTTGCTGCAAGAATTTATCAAGGAATCAGCGGGTACAGATATTCGTGCTTTCGTTGTAGGCGCAAAGGTCGTCGCAAGCATGCAGCGCCAAAGCCTAGATGATGATTTTCGATCCAATCTGCACAAAGGCGGGAGTGGCACCCCGATTAAGCTCACGCCAGAAGAAGAGAAAGTTGCCATAAAGGCAGCTAAGGTGATGGGACTAAGTATTGCTGGTGTTGATATTATGCGTTCAGAACGTGGTCCGCTAGTCCTTGAAGTGAATGCCTCGCCTGGATTCGGCATCGAGAAAGTCACCGGTCGCAATGTGGCGGGCAAAATCATTGAATATGTCGAACGGAATGCAACCCGCACCATCCGTAAAGACCGCATAGGTGCGTAATTATCCAAAAAAGGCCGAGGCGCAAAACCTCGGTCTTTTTATGCTAGAATAGTAAATAGCTTATGATTTTAGCAGTCGTACTTGCAACGCTACTTCTCTGTTTTTTACTCATCCGTCATCACGTCGGCGTTCCGTTTTTGGCGATGATTGCTGGCTTGGCAGTATATGAGCATTTTGGTGCCGATTTTGCGAATACTATTAGTTTGTGGGTGCCGGCCATCCCGAACGAGATGGCCAATACGGGTCTTTATGTATTATTCGTAGCTCTAGTACCATTGATATTATATTTTCGCGCTGGCAAAAGTGGACTTTTTGGTATAATGCGGGCGATAGAATCGATTATTTTTGCAATTATGCTTACTGTTCTTTTGGCAGGACCACTGGTGGCGCTTTTTGATTTCGATTCCCTTTCCGCAGATATTGCGAGCTGGATAGAGGGAATTCGCGGTATCATCTTAGTAGTCGGAATTATTTTTGCATACGTAGATACTTTCTTGTATCGCTCAGGTCGGCTTTCCTAAGCTCCCAGAGCGCTATGCCGGTAGCTACAGATACATTGAAGGACTCTTTTTGGCCACACATCGGGATTTCTAGCAAAAGGTCGCAAGCGTGCAGTATGTCATCTGGAATGCCATGCACTTCTTCGCCAAGTATTAGAGCTATATCTTCAACAAATGGTTGATTAGTAGCTAGGTTATACGACCCCTCCCCCTGCTCTAGCGCGGCGATACGATAGCCTTGTGCGCGAAGTTTAGCTAGCGTTGCCTTGATATCTACAGAACGGGACCACTTAACCGTATCTTCGGCGCCAAGGGCGGTTTTGTGAATCTGCTTTTTTAGTTTTTCCTGTTCGTGCGGAAGCCCTTTATCTAAGAATGGTGTATATCCAGCAAAGATAGCTTGGCCGACTCCCAAACAGTCACAGGTGCGCAAGATGGCACCTACATTATACGTGGATCGAATATTATACAAGATAACTATAAGCTTTTTCATGCTACAATAAAATTATGAATGAGGAAGAGGTTCAAAGCAAGCGTAGGCAGAACGAGGAAGCCGCAACGGAACGTCGTGCGGGAATCCTTGGTCTTCTCTATCTAGATACGCGCGAATTCGAAAAAACGTCACCTTTGGTGCGCAATGTGCTGACAAAAGAAGAAATGCACAACAATTTTATGATTCCTCTTCAGGTCGGCGAAGGTAGCACGCCATATCAATTTATGGTCACAAGCCAAACTCCACGTAGTGTAATCGAGAAAATGCAAAAGCAATACGAGGATGAGGGCCAGAGGATTGAATTTTACTTGATTTCTAATTCAGCCTATCAGATTTTTATGCTGCGCCACGATCCGCCTCAGGAAGTTCACTACGACGATATCGAGATTGCCTCCGAGGGTGATTCCGAGACGATTAAGCAGGTTTCTCAAACACTCAATAGCGTAGCGACCGATAAGGTTTTTGATTACTTGCTTGACCAGGCCGACAAACTAGGCGCATCAGATATCCACATCGAGAACTTGCGACACGCAATCCGCATTCGTATGCGCGTAGATGGTATTTTGCACCCAGTTGCAGAAATTAACCGCGATCGATATCGCATCTTCATGGGCGAATTGAGCTCGCGTGCAAATGTTTCGACCGCTTCTAAGAGACCGCAATCTGGTCACATGCAAAAAGATATCACGCGCGATGGCGCAACTCATTTGTTGAATATTCGCGTTGAGATGGTGCCGACGATGTATGGGCAAGACGCCGTACTTCGTTTGTTTAACTTTGACGAAAGCCTATTAAATCTCGATTTGCTCGGCATTACCCCAGAAGAACGCGCCGAAATCGACGAGGTCATTTCACATCCACGCGGCCTTCTATTAATGGTAGGCCCAACCGGTTCTGGTAAATCTACAACTCTATACTCTATCATTAACGCATTGAATACTACTGAGCGAAAGATTATTACACTTGAGGATCCAATTGAGTATGGTTTAACTGGTATCTCGCAAATTCCGATTGCAACCGGCGAAGGCGGTTCGTTTGCGGAAGGCTTACGTTCCGTATTACGTCTTGACCCTGACGTAGTAATGGTTGGCGAGATTCGCGACCCAGACACGGCGCGTACTGCAATTCAAGCATCTATTACGGGCCACTTGGTGCTTTCGTCCTTCCACGCCAATTCCTCTTCGGCGGCCTTCTCGCGTATGATTGATATGATTGGCATTAACCCAGTATTCTCTTCGTCGGTACGCCTAGTGATTGCACAGAGGCTTTTGCGCAAACTTGATGAGAATAAGGAAGCATACAAGCCAGATGTGCAGACTGTCAATTACATCAAACAGGCGCTCGACAATGTCGAATTGACCGATTACAACCTCGACGATATCACGCTTTGGAAGCCGAAGCCAAGCCATGATCATCCATTTGGATATAGCGGCCGCACAGCGGTCATGGAGCAGCTGATTGTAGATGAGCCAATCCAGAAGTTTATTCGTGGCGAAATGATGCCAGACACAAACCTCATTGAAGCGACCGCAAAGCGAGGCGGCATGTTGACGCTACAACAGAAAGGCATTCTAGCCGCCCTGCGCGGAGACACAACTATTGAAGAAGTCGCGCGCGTCATCTAGCGAGCAGCGTAATCCGGCATTAGACATAGTACTGGTCGAGTATAAAACTAACGCAGGGTGTTAAAAGTTTAATTCGCCAACATCCTACCCGAGCATAGACGTCCGGGCCTCAGTGTGGCTTGACAATATAGCCATATATGTGGTATAATATATGTGTCAGTGTCATTCTACATTCAGAACAGGAGGCGAACGGATGACGGAAGCAACTTACACATATGCATCAGCAACGGATCTGAAAAGATCACCCGAAGAACTTAAAAAGTATCGCATGAGTGGATACGTGCCCGTATATGAGCCTATCCTTACGAACGATGCTAAGGCTATCTTGGAATTCGCAATGTCTTCTTATGTGACAGATGGCGTGTGGTTAGAAGACATACAGATAGGATGTTGCAAAATTCGAGGAGCCAAGCCGGATTATCGCGACACGAAAAATGTGCGCATTTGCATCTACGGATACGATATGGACGGAGGGCACGATTGGCTTGATTCTTTCGTTGGCTGGATCGGCTT
>DEVX01000070.1 GCA_002363515.1 Candidatus Saccharibacteria bacterium UBA3225
TTCCGCACCACCGACGTTACCGGTGAGGTTGAGCTCGAAGACAAAGAAAAGATTGTCATGCCTGGTGATACTGTCACCTTCAAGGTAAAGCTCAACGCTCCAATCGCTATGAACGACAATGACCGCTTCGCTATCCGCGAAGGTGGCCGCACCGTCGGTTCTGGCGTTGTTACCAAGATTGTCAAATAATTGATAGATCTTATACGAAAAATCTCCCCAGCGATGGGGAGATTTTTTATCGATAATAAAGCTTACTCTTGACTAAAACGACATTCTGTTGTATATTAGAAGTGTAGTCGTTATGACATTTTTTGATGTCATGATAAATTATGTTCTTTCCCAAAGGAGGTGCGTGCGAAATGAGTATTTACACCATAGTCTTAGCTGGAGGTAGAGGGTCTCGGCTTCCAATCGAATGGCCTGTTTATAAGCAGTTCGCGAAGAAACCGAATGGTCTGACATTCATTCAGGATGTCGTCCGTATGATCACCTACGGATCGACAGTTAAGGCGTCACTCGTCCACCCTATTGTCACGAACGACGTTCAGGCGTCGTACGCCATCGAGCAGCTTTCGAGGTATCGGGTGCCGACCACCAATATCGTTCAGTGCGATCCGCTTCTTGGGTATGTTGCTGTTATGGCATATGCGGAGGATTACATTCGAAGTATTGATCCGTCCGCAGTAACATTGATTTCGCCGTCTGATTGGCATATCGTTGGCCAAGATAAGCTTACTGAGGCCATTTTGGACTCGTGCAGCTACGCCGAAGCTGGCACTCCGATTTTGGTGGGCGCAAAAGTGGCCGACGCCAACATTGTTGGCGGCTGTGGCAATGCAATGTATGACCCGTCGTCTCACGGTCCCGTCTACGATATCAAGAACTTCATCGAAAAGCCGCTAAAAATTGGCGGCCCCAGTTTAGTGCAGCGGATACTTTTGGACGATAACACGGTAGTAAATACAGGCATATACGCTGTCAGAGCCGATCAGTTCTGCGAAGCTTACCCGATTGAATACATCGAAGAGCTTCTCCGTGAATTTAAGGCGAGCGGATCGACTGCCACAGATCTTGGCCTGGATCCCACAGAAATGGTCAGAAAGCTTGGGATGAAGCTGTACGTAGGCGGTTTCGAATGGAGAGATCTGGGAACGCTTGACGCGTATTATAAATCGGCGATTCTTACTCCGAACCATAAAAACGCGTCTATTGGCGAGGTTTATCGACACGAATGCCGCAACGGCCTGTTCATTTCGTCCACCGAAGGAGTGGTTATTGACGTATCCTACGCCAGGGAGAACGACGTAATTCTTGCTTCAATCGGAGAAGACGGTATCCTCAACCTCGCATGGACAACGAGGGAAATGAGCCAGAAAGCAGGCATTATTACCGATTTCTTCGAGTCGGGCAACCCTCTTCTTTTGTGTGAAAGTGAGGATTGCAAGGTTCTGCCTTCTAATCTCAGTGGGCACGTACATGCGGTGTTTCTTGGCAAGAAACATGCATACTTCGACCCTTACCGTCAGAATGATGGCAAGATTATCGTAAGGGCGACTTGCGCATGACGCGGCACTTCCAGAGGTAATATTCAGCCTCACGCCTCCCCAAAAAGGGGAGGCTTTTTCATGTGCTAAAATATAACCAGAAGCATCTAAAAAGGAGTATTCCGTGAGCGTAGTCGAAATAATAATATTAATCATCGGGGCAATCCTCGTAGTTTCGGGATATTCGTATGGCAAAATTTCAGAGTCTAAAAAAGGAAAGAAGGTTCCAGCGGGCTATGCTGAATGTATTGGGATCTGTAAAAAACACGAAGAAAAAGACGGGAAATTCTTTGAGGTTTTTGAAGTAATTCATGATGGTAAAACTATTAAATATAAGTTTCCTCCACAAGAATCGAAGGATAATCTTCGCAAAATTGATTCAATTGAAAAATTTTACATCGATAAGTCCAGCGGCGCAAAAGTAGTGAAAACGCTGTCTGATATTGTCGGCAGTGACGGTCGAATAGACAAGAAGACTCTTTATGCCTGTTATGCCTTAATGGGCGCGGGGCTAATCATTATTCTAATAATACTCATGAGGGTAATATTCTAGAATAAACCATGCAAGGGGAGATTCTCATTGGCCCCAAATCCTATCCTTGGAATCTAGATAAAGATTGACAGACGACACGATATTTGATATAATATCAAAGCATTAACTAAATATAGTTTCACAAAAACTCATAGACTACACGTCTAGATGTAATCTGAGGTTATGTGAAAAGTAGAAAGGAATAAAAATGGCAGAAAAGAATGACGGTCTCACCATCCGTATTCGCCTTAAAGCGTATGATCATCGCCTAATCGATGCTAGCGCAAAACAAATCGTAGACACGGCAATCCGCACCGGTGCGCAGGTAAGCGGTCCAGTTCCGCTACCGACCAAGCGCTCTACCTTTACTGTCGTAAAGAGCCCACATGTTTACAAGACTGGTGGCGAAGCTTTCGAAATGAAAGTTCACAAGCGCCTCATCGACGTTATCAACGCTACGCCAAAGACGATTGATGCATTGCAGAACCTCTCTTTGCCGGCTGGCGTCGATGCAGAAATCAAGATGTAATCAAGAATCATCGCAAAAGATCCCCACAAGGGGGATTTTTTGGTGTTTATGATATAATCAGCCGTGAAGCCAATCGATATTTATGTTAGGAGGTGGTAAGAATGGCTTTGATCATTAGGACGGCAGCGGTGTTAACCTATGCGCTCCAGTCGAAAGACACTAATGGTGACGGAATCGTCTACCAGGATATTAGGCATTATTGCGACAGGTTAAAGGCGGCGTATTTTGAGACGAGAAAAGATGAACACGCCTGCTTGGGCTTTGATATAACCAATGATGACCTTATGCGATGTGTTAAGGAATATGGGCGGCAGTTTTGGCATTTCGATGGTCGGTACTATAAGGGAGTATTCTTTGATCCGGAGGCATTTTTGAGAGAGGATGCGCAAATGTATGGATTGTTGAAGTCTGTGAGCCTAGAGCTCAGCAGGGAAAATCTTTCGGCCGATATCGACGAAACACCTAATCTGTGATGTAATACGAACATACTGGGCTACACATGATACCGCCTGGCCCCTCTTTCGAGGGGCCTTTTCTCTGGCACTTAATTATTTGTTATGTAATGCATAATATGTTATAATATATAAAACAAACCATGGGGAGGTAGTTTGTATGAACCTTATAGATAAAATAGACGCCGTCCAGCGCAGGATTGCTAGATATCCAGATCGGATGGATAAGATAAAGAATCCTGGGGACCTTACGGGAAGCTTGAGGCGAAAACTGGATTCTGACAATATCAAGTTTGAGATGAAAGTATTCCTGCAGGAGCTGAGGGCCGCAAGTGTACCTCTGAGATTAGCATTGGCTAGTTATACCCAAATCAAAAAAGACATCGTGTCGGACATTGAAGAAATCGACGATTTAACGGTGCAGGCAAATGAAGAGCTTTCGTCTCAGAAAGCAGAGTCGCTGGCTTTGTCGAGGATACAGGCGCTTCAGATGAATGCGATAGTTGAAACTAATATCGTCACCTGCCGGAGCCAGATCGAAGCAATTTCGAAAGCAGAAGAACAAATAAAAAGCGCAAAAAGAAACTGGAACGACCTCGCATTAGATACTCTGTTGAATGCGCTGAACACCTGAGGCGGCAAACCTTAAAAGAGGCGTAGGAGCCTCTTTTTTCAAGCGAATACGCATTTGACAAACCATAAATATTAGTGTATAATCAAAACATGATGCCTATGCTTCGCGTAGGTTTTGTTGTTTTAAAGCGTACACAAAAAAGGAGGTGAAATCGTTGAAGCGATTTACGCGTATCATTTCGAAGCTATTTCTGATTTCCCTTGCCGCAATCGTGATTTTTTACTTAGGCAGGGGCTTCTTTACAAGGAATATGGGCGACGTGCCATGGCACAGCGTGACCAACTATTTGTGGGCTGTGTTTGGAGCTTCCCTTGTAGCTTTAATTTTCACTCGCAAAAGCAGGCTGAAAGACTTGGAGGAAGAGCGAGCCAAGGCGGACAGGGATAAAGAATACGCCAAACTCCTGGAGCCAGAAGGGGTTCGTAGATACCTCGAAAAAATCAGGGATGAAGGCGACAGCAATAGTAGCCGCAACGCAGCATCTATGCTTCATCAGCTTAAACAAGTAGAAGTGCGCAGGGGGCGTTTAGAAGAGCTAATCACGCTGAACGGCATGAAGGGCATTCAGGACGGCATAGATTCACTCCCTAAAATGGTGCTGGAGGAAGTTAGCGACAACTGCAGAGCGGCTATCAACCAGTATATTGCCACTCCAGACAATAGCATGTTCTTGACATTTTCCGAAGTTGCCATTGAAAAAAATAACGAAAAGCTCAGAATGCTTGACGACTTACTCAGTTCGCT
The DNA here is from genome assembly GCA_002363515.1 of Candidatus Saccharibacteria bacterium UBA3225. Taxonomy (GTDB): domain Bacteria; phylum Patescibacteriota; class Saccharimonadia; order Saccharimonadales; family Saccharimonadaceae; genus UBA2834. Next base: position 4,436 of record DEVX01000070.1, read on the forward strand.
CGCCTGCGAGGCCAGCGGAGTTGACTTTAACGGCATTGAGGTCGAAGCAGAAGAGGGGAGCGAGATGATCATGCGACAGCTTATCGGCGTAATGAGAGATTCGCAAAGCTCGCCTAGTGTGTACTAACAACTCGAGCGTCCGCAAGGGCGCTCTTTTAATGGTGTGCCACAGATTGACAAACAGGAATTATTGTGCTATAATCGCCAAAGCATTTATTGTTGATCATATGCAGTACTTTAGGAGGTGATAGACATATGGCGAAACATGAATTTCGCTTCTGCCTCACGCAAGTCGCAGGAATGCTCGACGAATACGATGAGGTGAATCGGCGTCGAGTATGGGCATTCTCCAAGCGGTTCAACGAGCGAATCGTAATTATGGATATGCTTGCGGACGCCATCGAGCAGAGCCTTAACTATGCTCGAAAAAACGGAACAGAGTGTAAAGCGGCAACGCGCAATCTTGAAAACGTAAAGAGACTGCGCGACGACTATGTCGCAATCGCTAAGCTCGGCCCGTACAGAAGGGGTGAAAAACGCCCTAGAATGGTCGAGAACAATAACAGATGGTTTGAGCTCGTTGCAAACCTCAAGGCATTTGTAAACACCTATTCAAACTAAGACGGCGATCTTTAATTATTCGCCATATCGTCACAAGGTATGGCTATCATCACGCCCCTCGCAAGAGGGGCGTTTTTTCATGCTAGAACACAGGTAATTGCGTCAAAAGGGGTATTATGTGAGCGTACATTTTTAGTCAACCATGTTATTCTTTACAAAGAACAACTGATTGGCACATTAGAAAAGAGAGGTGATAAAAATGACTGAGGCCGCGTCAGAAAGATACAAAAGCTTTATGAGAGTTTACGAGCAACAAATCGGTTGCCCCGGCTGCGGGAACACTTTAATGAAGTTGGGTTTCTTTGAGGCGCCAGCAAGCAAGAAGTTTCAGGGTGCCTACCCGGGAGGGCTATTTGACCATTCCGTACTTGTAACAGAACACTTGCTGTATTTAACGGAAAAGTTGAATCTTCACTGGAACTCGCCATATTCGCCCATACGCATTGGTATGTTGCATGATTTATGTAAGGCCGACGAATATGTACTGATGCGCGACGAGGACGGCAATGTATATTTCGAGAATAACCAAAAGACTCCGCTGAAAGGCCACGGCGACAAGAGTGTAATCTTGGCGTCACAAATCATGGATCTGACAGAGGAGGAAGAACTCTGTATCAGATACCATATGGGCGCATTTGGCGACAAAAAAGAACAGAATCTCTTCACGGACGCTATTCATTTATGTCCGAACGTTTTATTCGTGCACACGGCTGATATGATGGCTGCCCACATCACGAAACAATACCAAGAGAGATAACCGGCCAACCTCGAGGCGAAATCCAGCCCTGCTCGTGCGGGGCTCTTTTTATTGCTATAACAATTAAGGAGTTATTTTGTTATTTCAGCCCTATCAATCAGCCCCATCAGCTCATGGTCCAGATTGCCCGACCATAGTGAGTCTATCATATAACGATAAGCACCCTCTTTGCGGTATTGTAAACTCAGTTCATTCAGGCGCCATGTGACTCGTTGGGTTAACTGGCGATACCCAGCAGAAATATCGTCCGGCCAGCCACGATTGAAGTCATCTGAAAACCTATGCCAAAAACGCTCGAAGTCGCCTGGATCAAAAGGTTTAGCACTGGCAGTCAACTCACTAAACTTGCAAATCTCCTTAAAGCCCGGATCAAAAGCGAGCTCTCGGTATTCCTTATCGCTGAGATTCCGTACCGCATATGTCGCCATACGTTCTAGAAAAGATAGTGTATGAATCATATCCGAATCAAGAACTCGTTCGTTCCGATTGTTCCATAGATGTTCGTTAATGTCTTTTATAATACTCGAAACGTCAGAAAGGCCAACAACTACCCGACCGTCCTCTAACTGGTTTACGGGTAAATCTTGGATCTTTGCGTCAATTTCTGCTATGCCGCATTTTGGCTTCTCTAGCGATACCTGCCGTGTATTTTCCTCGAGTCGACGTAATATGTCGATTGCTGGCTCGTTATAATCCTTTCGATCGCCGTTGCAGTGCGTTGTTGCCTCAACGGTTTTGTCGTAATTTGACAAATCTAGACACAGCTTCCCGTCAAAACCGGCACCGGCATACTGATAATAGTCCTGCGGATCTAAGCGACTATTAATAATCTCACGCAGTCGCGCTTCAGATTGCTCGTGCAGACTAGGGTTATCTTTTGTATCGTAGAAAATCACCATTGCCTCAAATAACTCATGTAAACCCGGCCTTTCATTGTGGATAAACTCACGAGACTGCCACAAAAAGCCCGAAAGCGCCGCTGCATCGTTGCGGTTAGATTCAAAACGTGAATAATCGCTAGTTGGGATTTCGCGAAAAATCATCAGAAGGTCACGGATATTACGGGGATTATTTCTCGATGCTAGCGTTTGAATCGTAAAATCAGAAATACCGAAGGCTCCAACCCTGTCGCCAAAAGAGTTCGAATAGGTCATCAAAGGCCGCACGTGCGGATCGTTCTCGTCGACCATCGGAGAAATTCGCTCCCTAAACCCCTCAATAATCTCATCATTTAGCCCATGATTCCGACAGTAATTCTTAAATAAGTCGGCCTTTGTGTGATGTTCGTTTCCGCCGATCTGGTTATTTGCCGACTCCTCCAACTCTTCAATAAAACTAATGTAGGCATGCACCATGTTAGGGTTGCGACCAATAGCCGCCGTATTGATACCGTCACTAAGATGCTCGATGCTACGCTTCCATTCTTTCGCTGGGCGCTCAGAACAGCCGACTAGCTCAGACATAAACTCCTCGCGCATTGTGTCGCCATAGGCGTCCTTGTTGAAATATTTAACGTAGGCTAGAAAAGCCTCTGAAGCGTCAAAATACACAGATTGTCGAGCAAATTCGTTCACGTTATGCGACTGAGAATTAATATAATCAATATCCGACATTAGGGCGCTCACATCGTCCGTATCGAACCTAACCAATGCCGCTATCGCCTCATGTTTGCGCGGCCCTAACTGGCTATATAACCGCACGACGGCTTCGCGAGCTTCAGCTGTCTTCTCGCCGGGGTTTTCCCATTCATCATCGAGCCATAGCTCCAGAAAATTGCGATCCGTCTCGCTAGCCTCTATATCTGGACGGAAGAAGACTAAATCTGGAGCTCCTATTACTTCTGGGCTATGCGTACTGTTTTCTGCTTTGGGTAAAGATATAAACTCGGGCGACTTATCGTTATCCATAACTATATTATATGCGACAAAGCCAACGAGGAAAAGCACTCTCTCTGGCAGTTTATCTCTTTTTACATCTTAAAAACGTTTGACAAAAAGAGGTCATCCGTGCTATAATACATCCCGTATATTATCAACGTAACGGTCGCATTGGCGCAAGAGGTACTGGTCCGTCAATTGACGGAGACCACTCACAAGCCAATCGATTTTAATGGGAAAGGACGCCCACAGATGAAAATCATCCTCGGCACCAAGATTGGTATGACCCAGATCATCGGTGAAGATGGTGTAGTTACACCTGTAACTATCCTCCAAGCCGGCCCGTGCACGGTGACTCAGACTAAGTCTGTCGAAAAAGACGGCTATAGCGCTGTGCAATTGGCATTTGGTCAGGGTAAGAATCTGAGCAAGGCCGTGTCCGGACACGTCAAAAAATCCGGAAAAGATATCAACCCTAAACACATCCGTGAATTCCGCGTCGAGAATATCCCAGAAGATGTCACGCTTGGTAGCGAAATCACCGTCGCTAGCTTTACACTTGGCGATAAGGTTCAAGTTACAGGTACGAGCAAAGGTAAGGGCTTTGCCGGTACCGTTAAGCGCCACAACTTCATGGAATCTCGTAACACGCACGGTTTCAAAGGTGACATTCGTAAGGTTGGTTCCATTGGTTCCATGTATCCACAGAAAGTCTTCAAGGGCAAGAAGATGGCTGGCCGCATGGGTCATGACCGTGTAACCGTCAAGAACCTCGTTGTCTCCTATATCGACACCGATCACAACCTCATTGGTCTCAAAGGCGCTGTGCCTGGTCCAAACAAAGGTCTCGTAATGGTGGAGGGAAAGGACTAATATGGCAGATGCAAAATTGAACAAAGACGTATTTGGTCTTTCCGTCGATAATCATGAGCTAGTCAAACTCGCTTATGATACCTATCTTGCAAACTCTCGCAGCTCTCACGCTAAGACTCTTAAGCGTGGCGAAGTCCGCGGTGGTGGCAAGAAACCATGGAAGCAAAAAGGTACCGGTCGTGCTCGCTTTGGTAGCACCCGCAACCCAATTTGGCGCCATGGTGGTGTAGCTTTCGGTCGCACTGGCGAAGAAAACTTCACCAAGAAAATCAGCAAGAGCAGCAAGCTCCTCGCTGTACGTCAGGCCCTCAGTATGCAGAATACTGACAAAGCCGTCGTAACGATTGCAAAGTTTGACGCTAAGAGCGGCAAAACTAAAGATACAGTCAAAGAACTAAAATTAGAAGCTGGTAAGAACTACCTCCTTGTAGTTCCTGAGAAAACCGACGAGATTCTTCGCGCTACTAACAATATCGCTAATCTCAAGGTCGTCCGCCCAACTTATCTAAACGTTTTCGATATTCTTAACGCTGATCAAATCATCATCGTTGAAGCTGCTCTTGAGCAAATCGAAAACTGGCTTATCGGAAAGGAGAACGCATAATGTTAATTCGTCCTATCGCAACCGAAAAAGCCTATCATGAGCAAGCCAAGCGTGGCTATATGTTCATCGTCCCTAACGATGCCAGCAAACAAGCCGTCGCAAAACAGGTTTCCGAACAATTTAACGTAACAGTCACTTCCGTTCGTATCAGCGTGCGCAAAGGTAAAGCAACTCGCTTCAGCCGTGGTAAGCATGCCTATCCTGGTACAACTTATCGTCAAGACAAGAAAATCGCTTTTGTTACCTTGAAGGACGGCGATAAAATCAAAATCTTCGACGAGGAGCCAGTAGCAGAAGCTGACGACAAGAAATCCGACAAGAAAGGGGATAAATAATGGCTATTAAAGCATATCGCCCAACTACGCCGGCTCAACGTCAGAAAACAACCCAAGATTTTGATCAGATTACAACCCGTAAACCACTCAAAAGCTTGGTAAAGAGCAAAAAGCAACAAGCCGGTAAAAACAACTCCGGTCGCATTACGGTTCGCCATCGTGGCGGCGGCGTCAAACGCCACTATCGTATTTTGACTCACAATCTTCCAGCGGGTCTTACCCTAAGGATTGAAGAGATCGAATACGATCCAAACCGCAGCGCACGTATTGCTCGCGTTAAAGACCAGAACGGTGTATATTACTATATTCTCGCCGATACCAACATGACTAAAGGCGCCGAGATTCAAACTGGCGACGAAGCTCCAATTGAGACTTCTAACCGCATGTCTCTCGAGCAAATCCCAGTTGGTACTCAGGTTTATGCAATTGAATTAACTCCAGGTAGAGGTGCTCAAATGGTTCGCGCCGCTGGTGCTTCCGCTCAGCTCATGGCTAAAGAGAATGGTTATGCCACTCTTCGTATGCCATCTGGCGAAGTTCGCAAAGTATTAACTACTTGTGAAGCAAGCATCGGTACCGTAGGCAACGTTCAACATCAAAACATCAAGATCGGTTCTGCTGGTCGCAAACGCCGCAAAGGTATTCGTCCAACTGTCCGTGGTGTTGTCATGAACGCTTGTGATCACCCTCACGGTGGTGGTGACGGTGGCCGTCACGGCTCCGGTAAAGCTCCACGTACTCCATGGGGTCAGCTCACTTTGGGTTACCGCACTCGTCATAATAAGAAAACTAACAAGATGATTGTCCGCAGTCGTCATGAAGGAAAGAGGAAATAGTCTATGTCTAGATCTCTTAAAAAGGGCCTTTATGTGGACGCTAAGCTTCAGAAAAAAATCGAAGCGCTTTCCGCTGAAGACCGCACTATTATCAAGACCTGGGCTCGCGAATCTACTATCAGCCCAGAGATGGTTGGTCGCACTATTGCCGTACATAACGGTCGCGTCCATGTACCAGTGTTCGTAACTGAGAACATGGTTGGCCATAAGCTCGGCGAATTTGCGCCAACTCGTAAATTTAAGCGCCATGGCGGCAAGAAAGCCGCTGAAGCTGCAGCAAAGAAGGGGGCATAATCTATGGCCACTAAAACTGCACATGCATATATTAAAGGCGTAGACAGCCAACCGCGCAAAGTTAGCATTGTTGCTAGCTTGGTCCGCGATCGCTATGTCGCCGACGCCGTGATTATTCTCGAGAATACTCCACGTCGCGCCGCAAAGGCTGTTCGCAAAGCAATCGAATCCGCCACAGCTAACCTATTGCAAAGTGGTAGCATCGACTCAAAGACTATCGCTATCAACCGCATTTCGGTGACAGCCGGTACTCGTATGCGCCGCTATGTTCCAGCTAGCCGCGGTCGCGCATTGCCTTATGAAAAGATTTCATCCAACATCTTCGTTGAGGTCGTAGGCGAAGAAAAAGTAAAGAAGACTGCTGAGAAAAAAGCTGATTCAAAGGCAGACAAGAAAGAAGAAAAGGAGAAAAAGTAAATGGGTCAGAAAGTAAACCCAGTAAGCTACCGCCTCCAGGTCAACAAGAACTGGAGTAGCAAGTGGTTCTCCCGCAAAGCTGACTTCAAGAATTGGCTCATCGAAGATGTCAAAATCCGTGAAGTTATCGAGAACCGCTTCAAGAGCCGCCCAACTATCGATCGTATCGGTATTGAGCGCAGCCCAAACCTTACTACTATTACCATTCGCACCGCCAAAGCTGGTGCCGTAATTGGTAAGCAAGGTGCTGGCATCAATGAGCTCAAGAAAGAACTCGAGAAAGTTACTAGCGCTCCTCTTCGCATTAACGTCGAGGAAGTAAAAAAGCCAGAACTCAGCGCAAAGCTCGTTGCCGAAAATATCGGTTTTCAGCTTGGTAAGCGCATGAACTTCCGCCGCGCCGTTAAGATGGCATGTTCATCTACTATGAACGCGGGCGCCAAAGGAATTCGCGTTGAGGTAGCTGGTCGTTTGAATGGTGCAGAAATGTCGCGCCGTGAGAAATTTATTGAAGGTTCAGTCCCTCTACATACTCTCCGCGCAGATATTGATTTCTACGTCGAGCACGCTCAGACTATCGCTGGTATCGTAGGTGTTAAAGTTTGGATCTATAAGGGGGAGAAATAAATTATGGCACTTAGTCAACCACGCAAAGAAGCGCACCGCAAGGTTCGCAAAGGCAAGAATGAGGGTAAGGCTAGCCGCTGCAATTATGTAGCATTTGGCGAATTTGGCCTCATGAGCCTTGATAACGAACGCATTAACGGCCGCCAAATTGAGGCAGCCCGCCAGGCGATTACCCGCTACGTTAAACGTGGTGGTAAAATCTGGATTCGCATCTTCCCTCACACCCCAGTCACCAAGAAACCGCTTGATGTCAAGATGGGTAGCGGCAAGGGTGAACCACAGTTCCACGTTGCTAAGGTAAAAGCTGGTACTGTTATGTTCGAAATCGCGGACGTTACTGAAGCACAAGCACGCGAAGCTCTTCGCCTCGCCTCTCATAAGCTTCCAGTTCGCTGTAAAATCGTAAAGAAGGGGGAGCTCTAAAATGGCAGATAAGAAAACCGTCAAAGAAGCAAAAACCGTTAGCAAGCTTCCATTAGATGAGCAGCTAAAAGCAAAACGCGAAGAACTTCTTATCGCACAGCAAGGTCTTGGTTCGACACTTCAGAACCCACACCGCATTAAAGCTATCAAGAAAGAAATTGCTCGCATATTAACGCAAATTAACGCCACGGAAGGAGATAAGTAATGGCACGCACACTTACAGGAGTAGTGTCCTCCGACAAGCGCGACAAGACAATTACTGTCGAAATCACCTCTCGTGAGACGCATCCACTCTACAAGAAGCAGTACTCCAAAACCCGTAAGTATACCGCTCACGATGAAAAGAATGCTGCTCATGAAGGCGATATCGTCATGATTGCCGAAGGTCGCCCAATCAGCAAGACCAAAACCTGGACTCTCGTAAAAGTCATCGAGAAAAGCCATGGGAAAGTTGAGCTAAAAGAAGAAGTCACTCAGGTCGAAAGTGACGAGAAAGAGGAGAAATAATAAATGATTCAACAAGAAACCCGTTTGAAAGTTGCCGACAACAGCGGCGCCAAAGAGCTTGGCGTTATCCGTGTTCTCGGTGGCACTCGCGCCCGATATGCGCACGTGGGCGACATTGTGACCTGCTCAGTTAAGGAAGCATCCCCAACTGGCAACGTCAAGAAAAAAGCTGTCGTTCGTGCCGTAATCGTTCGTACGCGCGCAACCATTCGCCGTCCTGATGGATCAACGATCCGCTTTGATGACAATGCGGCCGTTCTCGTCAACGACGACAAAACCCCAAAAGGTACCCGCGTCTTTGGTCCAGTTCCACGCGAATTACGCGACCTTGGCTACGCAAAGATTATTAGCTTAGCTCCGGAGGTACTATAATGGGTGTACGTATTAAAACTGGCGATACCGTAAAAATTATATCCGGCGCCAACAAAGGTACGACTGGCAAAGTTGTTAAGGTCGAACCAGCAAACAATAAAGTTTATATTGAAGGTGTAGGTAACCGCACCCGCCACATGCGCGCGAATATGTATCGCCAAGGTGGCAAAAAAGATATTCAAGTCGGCATCGATGCAAGTAATGTCGCGCTCGTAATTGACGCAAAGTCTGGCGATACCAGCCGCGTCGGCTACGGCAAAGACAAGGACGGCAAGACCGTTCGCATCGCCCGCCAAGCAAATAACCGGGAGATTAAATAATGGCCGAAACTAAATATGAAGCACGCCTCAAGACTCTTTATAATAAAGAGATTGCAAAGGCACTACAAAAAGAATTAGGTCTCGATAATATCAACCAAGTACCAAAACTGGAAAAAGTAATGGTTACCTCTGGTGTTGGTAAAAAACGCGAAGATAAGCGCTTCACGGAGACCGTCGAGCTTACCCTAACTAAGATTACGGGTCAAGCAGTAACAAGCCGTTTGGCTAAAAAATCAATCGCTCAATTCAAAATTCGTAAAGGCATGGGCGCACCAGTTGGCTATATGACTACTTTACGCAACGACAAGATGTACGAATTTGTCGATCGTCTAATCAATATTGCATTGCCACATGTGCGCGATTTCCACGGCGTCAGCCGCAAGGCCTTCGATGCTCAGGGCAACTATAACCTTGGTCTCAAAGAGCAGACCGTCTTCCCAGAAATTTCTTTCGAAGACGCAGCTGTCCTTCATGGCCTTGAAATCACATTTGTAATTAAAAACGGTTCACGCGAGGGGAGCATGAAATTGTTAGAAAAATTCGGCATGCCGTTTGAGAAGGAGGCAAAGTAGTATGGCTAAGAAGTCTGCCGTCCTTCGTGACGAAAAACGCCGCAAAATGT
>DEVX01000020.1 GCA_002363515.1 Candidatus Saccharibacteria bacterium UBA3225
TAATAAAAAACAGGCTAAATACGGATCCGTTGATACGACCTATCGGCATTATTTTGGCGTGGATCCAGATATTGTAAACCAACATACGCCTGAAATTCTTTTCGATATTGACCCGCCAGAATGGGCGAATAAGAAATGAAAAATGCCCCAGCGTGGGGCATTTTGTTTACCGCCTAGTCTTAGCTATTCCTACGATAGTTCCAGCTGCAATTCCGCACAGATTTATAAACGCATCAAACGCCATCATGGCGCGTCCGGGAGCGACGCTTTGGATGGCTTCGTCAAAGATAGCAACCGACCCGAAGAATAAAAGGGTAATAATAATCGCATTAAGACGTTTATCGCAAGTAGCTAATAGTGCACGATAGCCTAGCCAAGCTAAAACGAAATGTACGCCAAAATGTGCCATCTTGCGAATGAGCCTATGGAACCCACGATACGACACATTGATGCCGATTAACCTAATGAGTGCATAAATCTTTTGCGCCAACCATCCAGAAGTAGCAGAGCTTTCGGCGGCATTCTGTCGTGATAGGTAGACCGTCAATAATAGCCATATGACTACTAGGGCCCACCGTATAGCCTGTTTCTTCATGACACCTCCAATGTAATGTTCTAGGTCTTGCCTAGTTGTATATTATACCGCAGTTTCAGGCTTGGCTCATGCATAAGCTTTTACACGGCTGTATAACCGCCGTCTACAGGCAGGATTACGCCAGTGACATAACTAGCTTCTTTGCTAGCTAAGAAAAGCAGGGCAGCATCAAGCTCTCCGGCTTGGCCATAGCGTTGCATTGGGACATGACTTTTGGCAAATTCCTGGAAGCGATCGGTGTCGAGAACTTCAGTAGTCAATTCGGTATAGAAATAGCCAGGGCAAATTGCATTACATGTGATGCCGTCGGTGGCTAATTCGGCTGCTACGGCTCGCGTAAAGTTTACCACTGCGCCCTTGGAGGCGTGATAGGCAACCGTATGAATCTCAGTATTGCCTACAAGGCCATACATTGAGGCGATATTAATAATTCTACCGTACTTTTGTTTCTGCATAATTTTTGCGAAAGCCCTAGTCATCTTGAAGACTGAAGTCTCGTCGGTAGCTATAGTGAAATCCCATTCTTCATCGCTCATCTCGGTTACGCCCTTGTCTTTTGAAGAACCTGCACAGTTCAAAAGTATGTCTACCTTGCCAAACTCCGCTTCAGCCTTCGCGGCCGCGGCTTCAATATCCTCAGTGCTAGTAACGTCGCATTTTATAGGTAATACTTTAGGCGCCCCCGCTTTCTCGAGCTCGGGTTTAAAAGCCTCTAGGCGCTCAAAGCGACGTGCGAGAATTACTAAGCTTGCGCCTTGGCGAGCTAAAGCAAGCGCCATTTGTTTGCCGAGTCCGCTAGAAGCACCGCTCACAACGGCGATTTGTTCCTTAAAATCAAACATAGTATCCTTTCTTAATCTATAAGTATTATATCATCATACACTTTGGCGCATTATGCTAGTGTATAATGAAAACAGATATGAAGGATATATCTATATTCGGCGCTACGCTTCAGCTTGATGGTACTACCGTATTTCTGCTAATTGTCGGTGGCATAGTGATATGGTTATTAATGTCCTTCTTATTTACTAGCTCAAATGAGGAACCTGTTGAGGTAATCGTTAGGACGGAGAACGCGCCACTACCAAAAGAAACTAAAAAACCCGACCACAAAAAAGACGAGGACGAGGCAAAAAAAGAAGCATTGCGGCGCAAAGAACAGCGCGAACGCCGAAAAGAATTCGTTGAACGTCTTCTGTCGACGCTCAAAAAAGCCGCCGTGCTTTTGCTAGAGAGTTCTTGGATGATAGGCTTATCCGTTGCGATTATTCTTACGGTCTACTTTATAACGCAAAACATGCTCATAGAGTGATTATTCTGCTAGGTAGTTTAATGCGGCCGTTGCGGCTATTGCGCCGTCACAGGTAGCCGTCACTAACTGGCGAAGGTCCTTTTTACGGACATCTCCGGCCACAAATATGCCGCTAATATTAGTTTCGCAATTTTCCGTTGCTATAACATATCCACTTTCGTCTACTTTTAATCCATCAATCAAATCTTTCGCTTTTGGTATTCTGCCGATTGACACAAATAAACCATCAAGTGATATTTCCTCAGTTTTGCCACCATGGTCTACGGTTATGCTCTGGAGCCTTCGATCGCCGTTTAGGGCTACGATAGTAGAGTTTAATACGAGTTCAATATTTTTTGCCGCACGGACCTTTTTAACCAAATCTTCGCTCCCGCGAAAGCTTTCGCGACGGTGAATTAAAAATACTTTTTCGGCTATACCAGACAAATATAGCGCCTCGTGCAGGGCGGAATTACCCCCGCCATTTACGGCCACGGTTTTGCCATTATAGAAACCGCCATCGCAGGTTGCGCAATAAGATACTCCGAAGCCAGTAAATATTTCTTCGTTATCAAGATTAAGCTTGCGAGGTTCGGTTCCGCTAGCAAGAATGACCGCCTTGGCTTTATATTGGTCGTCCTCCGTTACGATAAGATTGGAATTGCTATCATGCGATATCTTTTCGACGTTTTCAAATTCAATCTCCACGCCTAAATCCTCGACCTGCTTTTGTAGGGTTTGGCCAAATTCTAAACCAGTGATACCAGGTGCTGCTGGATAGTTGTCAATTTTGGAAGTGTTGATTATTTGCCCCCCGCAGGCTACCGACTCTAGTACGAGTACTTTTTTATTTGCTCGGACAGCATAAATTGCTGCCGTAAGGCCGGCTGGACCACCGCCGACAATTGCGATATCATACATTATTTACTCACCATCTTTATTAAGCGTTTTTTAGGTTGTAAGCCAACCCTTCGATCGACTTCTTTACCGTCTTTAAAAACCATAACGCAGGGAATTGAGGAAACTTCATATTCTTCGGCCAAATCAGGATTTTCGTCAATATCTACGGTAACAATCAAAAAATCGTCTCGTTCTTCCGCCAGTTCTTCTAGGACTGGATGTAGAGCTTGACATGGCGGGCACCATTCGGCGTTAAAGTCGACCAGTACCGGCTTTTTGTTCTTTAAGACTTTTTCTGCGAAGTTTTCTTTCGTTCCCTCGATAATCTTCATCTTCTAACTCCTTTAATATAAATAATAGCTTATTTCGAGAGAATCGTAAAAACATCGTTATGTAACAAAGCCTTATTTCTTGTATTTTACAAAACTCAACAGATATGCTAAAATAGTCCCAATATGGCAAAGAAAAATAATACCAAGCGTAAGCTTGTCGGCATGGTGTCCGAAGAATCTGGTATTCGCCTTTACTATACCAAGAAGAACACTATGAACACGCCAGACAAGCTAAGTCTTCGCAAGTATGATCCAGTTTTGCGCAAACATGTGATCTTCACGGAAACGAAGAAAAATCTTGGTCGCAATGAAGTAAAGGAAAAGAAGCGCTAAAAGATATGCCCCAACTCGAGAGGGGCATATTTTTATTGCTAACGACGATGCCATTAATGCTAAAATAAAAAACAAAGAAGGAGAAATATATGAACAGCGAACCAAATATGAAAAGCGGCAAAAGTTGGATGATTTGTTCTATTATTCTCTTAGTGATATTAATTATTGGCGGTGCGTTTGCTGCTATGATTATCGCAAAGGGCAACCGCGACACGAATAGGCTCGCCGATGTAGAACAACAACTAAAAGAAAAAGAAGAAAAAATCTCGCAACTTGAGAAGGCTGACGGCGATGAACAAGAAGAAATGTCGAATAGGCTTACGCAGATTGATATAGAAGGGTTGAAAAAGGTGGCCGGCGTCTCGTCGGGCGAAGGCTTATATTTGTCCATTAATAAACTTGAATTCACAAATGACGGGAAGTATCTCTATGCAATCGGTGGCATCAGCGCATCAGGTTTTGGCGGTGCTGGAGTGTGGTATAAGAGTACTACGAGTGATGCGGAATGGCAGACAATAGTTAAGGGCGCGCAGGCCGTAGACGATTGTTCTAACTATTCAAAAGAGGTCTTAGATTTCATGAAAGATTATAGCTATATTGATGACGATCTTCCGAGCAGGTATCTTGCTTGTAGACAGGCCGATGGAAGTATCTTCCCGGAATAAAACATCAAAAAATCCCCCAACTGGGGGATTTTTTGAACTATTAATCTGTTAGTTGTAGATATTTTCGACTAGTATGCTAGGACCCATGGTCGTGGAGATATAGACGGACTTAACATATTGACCTTTGATAGATGCAGGTTTTTGGCTTTTTAGGCTTTCTACGAAAGCGTTGATATTCTCCATTAATTTGTCTGCGCCGAAGCTAAGCTTGCCAAGACCTACGTGGACAATAGCTTGTTTGTCGACGCGGTATTCAATCTTACCGGCCTTTGCTTCTTTGACAGCCTTCTCGATGTCGGTAGTAACCGTACCGGCTTTCGGATTCGGCATTAAGCCTTTTGGGCCAAGAAGACGGGCATACTTACCAAGTTTTGGCATATATTGTGGAGTAGAGATAAGAACATCGAAATCTAGCTGTTCTTTATCGAGACGCTTCGTGAATTCTTCATCCTCGGCGATATCTGCACCGGCGGCCTTTGCTGCTTTAGCAATATCTAGTGGCGCAAATACGGCTACGCGTACGTCTTTACCAGTACCAGCTGGCAAAGTGACGGTTGCGCGAATGTTCTGATCTGCCTGTCGTGGGTCTACGCCAAGGCGGAAATGCATTTCTAGTGTAGCGTCAAACTTAACCGGGCTAGTCTCGATTGCGAGTTTTACCGCCTCTTCGAGGCTGTAAGCTTTGTTTTTCTCGACTTTTTCATTAGCTTTGCGGTAGTTTTTACCACGGCGCTCTAGGCGGCTACGAGTGACGGGCTTTGGCCCAACTTTCTTTTCTGGCTCTGCGGCGCGCTCTGCTTTGCGAGCTTGACGCTCTTCTTCAGCTTTTACTTCTTCAACGTGTTTTTTAGATTTTTTGCCAGCTTTGGCAAATTTCTCTTCGGCAACTTCTTCTACTGGAGTATCGATAACTTCTTTGGCTTCTTCTTCGGCCATAAAAACATCCTTTCGCGGTACAAGCGAGTAAACACTCTCCCGACAATTAAAATTAACTCTATTAATTGTAGCACAAAACGGATAGAAAATCAAGTAGAGCGGTAAGCCTGTAGCTTTTTGTATCGTTTTCTATTAGCTTATGGTAAAATAACGATAGATGGCACAAGGAGAGAGAACAAGCGCAGAGGTTGCGCCCGCCGATGCGGACAATAATACGCCGTGGGACGAGCTTAATAAAGCCGACGAAGCGCCTATAGATAACCCAGAGGATACTCCGGAGAGCGACGACAGTTCGCAAGTCGAAACGGATGATAAGGGTGATTGGTCAGATTTTGATGCACCAACCGAGAAAGATGAACTTGGCGACAAGGGGCCGCAGTACGAATTAATTGAACCACTTCCTATGGAAGAATTGCCACCTGGCGAGAGCCCAATACCAGATGAGCTGACTAGTCAAGAGATTGGGCAGGTAGTTGGCAATAGAGAATCCGCAATCAAACCAGACCTAAAACGCCTACATAATGCTGTTAAGGCTTATGAGGCTAGCGTATTTGACGGTAAGGCGCTTTCTATAGCAGATAGGACACTTATCGCTAGGTTTGGCGGTGAGAAATTTATTAAAGAACAACTAGAGCTCACTCTTGCTCAGCGATACAATGAAGGGCAGGTAGTAAGCGCCTACTATTCAAATCGTGGCCGCATTAGTCAGCGCGAAATGTGGGCCTTGAATTATTGGGCAAGACAAGAAGGCAAAAGTGTAGCTGTTTATGCTAAAGAGCGGATGGAATATTACAACAATGAGAAGGTTCGAGCTATCGATATCGCCGTTACGCAACTTCGTGCTGATGGTAGATTTGACCCAAATTATCTCACGCTAGATGAAGCCGACTTGGTAATGGATTATGATCAAGGTAATCTAGAATTTGAGGCATGCGGACGCATATACAGAGAGCGTCGCGCTCATACGCTTGCTTACTTGGCCGATCATGATCGTGGTGAAGTCAAAGGTTCGCCCACTATGCAGCGCGACGTGGATCTTGCTGTCCGATACCTATGCAAGAAAAGAAGCTGTAGCCCTTCTGAGTTGGGTGAATATTACCGCGGCTTAGCCGATCATATCTACTATCCAAACACAAACGACTTCGCAGAGACGGAGGCCTTTGTAAATGGTCTTATCAAGCAGATACCCCAAGCCGAGATAGATAAAGCCGCAGACAATCTTGGACCAGATGGGAAGAACTATACTGCTATGGTCAGGACACTCGAGCGCACCTTCAAAAAGCTGTTTAAACTTGAGAGCGCTGGTATAAAAGTAATAGTCGATATGTCCGAAGATGATAAAGACGGCACGCTCGGCTTCTTTAGCCCAACGAATAAAGTGCTCCAAATTAATGCCAGATATATCGAGAAACTCATGCAAAGTAATTACTCCAAGTATGACGAGGAGTATATTCAGAGGAAGGTTATCAGTGAAATTGCTGATACGGTAGCTCATGAACTCTTGCACGCATACCAAGAAGAGTACGGTAAGCTAAATAGTGACAAACGCAGCGAGATGTATGTAATTAATGGTTTTGATTATATCACTCCAGAAAAAGGTCACACTAAATATAAGAGCCAAACAATGGAGCGTGAATCTTTTAGCATTGGTAGTAAAATTGGAAATATGGTTGTCAGCTCATACTTTAAAAAGAAAGAAGGACGAAGATGAATGAGGAAATCGCAAAATGCTTGATCGACGAGCTAAACTATAGTCCCGATGATGCTAAGTATTTTGCTAAACAGCTCGCCGAATACGATGATATTGCTAACGAATTCTTGATGTGGAGAAAAAATCAAAATTACGACTATTCGCCTGCGCTAGAAATCAATGGCTGGACAGCGAAAAAAATCTACGAAAGAAATCGCAGCATAGATCCAGTCACCGTATTTACGACCATGTACTGGCTACGCGTTAATCCAGATTTTGTCCAATCGGATCTCAATACGGGCTTTGCGGTAAAATAAAATAAACCAAAAAACTCCCCAGATGGGGAGCTTTTTGTTGGTTAGTCGACAACTTCTACGCCCATCGAGCGTGCGGTGCCAGCAATAATCTTGCAAGCGCCAGCTTCGTCAATCGCGTTAAGTTGATCTTTCTTAATCTCGGCAATTTCTTTAATCTGAGCCATGGTAATTTTACCAACTTTTTCAGTATTTGGCTTTCCGCTACCTTTATCTAGTTTTATTTTTTCGCGGATTAAATCATCTACTGGCTGCCCAAGACAAACCCAATCAAAAGTACGATCTTCGTAAACCTTGATGTGGACGATAACGTTCTTGCCAGCAAATTCTTTGGTCTTTTCATTAAATGGATTGATAAAGTCCATCATATTAAGACCCCACTGACCAAGGGTACTACCTACTGGAGGTCCAGCTGTAGCTTTGCCGCCAGGAATGCGCAACTTGAGGTTGCCGATACATTTCTTTGCCATTTTATTAATATTCCTTCTCCGACTTTGAAGCGCTTCGTCGGAAATTACGTTTAACTAAACGTGCGTAACGCCGTTAATTATACCTTATTTTTATTACATTAGCAAGCTACCAGCATCGCTAGAGCTTAGCTTTTCTGAAATACAGAAAAATGTTATAATATTGGATGTAGCAAAAAACTAGTTCTTTTATAAGGGAGGTTTTAGTAATGGGTAAAGATAAGAAAGGAAACGCAGGAGCTAGCACGAGTGGGCACCATATTCCGCGCCCCTATGAGGTTAATCTGGACGATCGCGTGACGAATGAAGCCAGAAATAGCAACGCGGAGTCCAGGGATGCGGGTTGTATTGCCGAAAAATCTCAGTCTAGCGGTGGTATTCCGCAGCCATATAGTGGCTACTAAGGAGGTACATATGGACCAGAGTAGCATGCTTCGTGTGACTTCCGTGTTATCACACGCGTATGGAACCAACGACTATCTCGTGCAGGCAGTACGAGACGCACTCGCGACCAAAATGAGTGATGAAGATATCGAAGCCAACGCCCCTGAGTTCACGAACATGATCGACTCAATGATAAACGTAACCTATATGTTTACCGAGAGTGGACATGAGATTAAGTCGTTCTACTATCCAGTATTTGGCGAGTTAAATCAAGCCAAAATAAATCTGGAAACATTTCTTCGGGAAGTTTTCATATTTAAGACCGGATATCGAGGCGACGCGCTTGACGAATCGACGTTTTCTTCGCACTTAAAGCAAGCAATAGATGCCGTCAGGGAGGCCACAGCCTATGGCGACGCTATAGAAAAAGATCTACTTGGTCGAGCACTTGTTGACTTTCTCGTGGCGTTCATAAACGAGTTTAATTACAATAGTGAATATTGTTTCCTGGTTTACGATCTCGCCACCGCGATAGCTAAATCATCGGTTTTCCGCGTTTATTACGACAAAAGATGCGTTCCGTCGTATAAGCTTTCGAATGTTTCTTGAGCTCAATGTAGGCCGCCCCGTACTAACAAGACCAATCCCCGGTTTTCCGGGGATTTTTTAAATGCACAAAAAGGAGCCATTATTATGGCTCCTAGTATTGTTTTAGTCGTCAATTTTCTTAACTTGTAAGGCATCAAGCTCGACGGCGGTTTCGCGACCAAACATCGAGACGAGTACCTTGAGTTTGCCCTTGTTGGCGTCAATTTCGGAAATAGTACCCTCAAAGCCCTTGAATGGACCATCGGTGACCGAGACGACTTCGCCAATTTCATAGTTGACGGTGAACTTCGGATCTTCAACGCCCATGCGTTTCTTAATCTTTTCGATTTCCTTATTCGAGACTGGTGTTGGCTGTGTACCAGTGCCAACGAAGCCAGTTACACCAGGCGTATTTCGGATGATATACCAGGTTTCGTCCGAGAGGCACATTTCTACTAATACATATCCCTGGAAGATTTTCTTATCAGCGACGCGGCGCTTGCCGTTCTTGATTTCGATTTGTTTTTCCTTTGGAACGATAGCGTCAAATATTTTATCTGCAAGATCGACGCTACCGATACGCTGTTTGATGGAATCTGCGACCTTATCTTCATATCCCGAGTAGGTACTAATAGCGTACCATGCGCGAGATCCATCATAACGGTTAACTGCCATTTTGTAAATTCTCCTAAACGTTGCTTAATATTTTACTAAAGATAAAGGTAAAGAACGCATCTAGTAGCATGATGATTATTGCAATCAAGATAACGTATAACACTACTGATAGTGTCATTTTCCAGGTTGACTTGCGATCTGGCCAGCGTACTTGGCGTACTTCCTGGAAGGATTCTTTGATGTAACGACCGATTGCGGCAAAAGGGCGGAAAAGAATAAATACTTTTTTACCTTGCTTTGCGGCTTCTCTTTCGGCCTTTTTCTCGGCTCTTGCTGCTTTTTTGGCTTCCGCATTTTCTTTGGCGCGGACCTTTTTATTCTCGCTTTTCTTGGCCTTTATGGTGACCTTGCGAGTAATTTCTGCGTCATCGGACTTGTTGGCTTTATTCTTTGCGCCGTCGTCCTTTGCTTTAATTCTGGTTACGTTTGCCATTAATTACTCCCATTAAAAATAGTCCTTTCGGACTCTTGTCAAGAGTATATCAAAAAACCGGCATTTTTGCAAATACCGGTTTAGTGTTTTTTAGAACAAATAGTTCAGATAATCACGCATCATACGAGAGCCGGAACAAACGTCAAGATATGCTTTAAGCTCTTTATGAATCCAATATTCTAGCTCTTGGTCGTTGTGCCATGCTTTTGTGGCAACTTCCATCTGTTTGTAGAGGTTTTCAGTTTCTTGCTCCTCATTCTTGCCTTCGATAGTTAGGTAGTTGTCTGAGCTACGGTCCGCTACGCCACCATCATGGGTGGAGATTAGAAGACCCATGTTTGCAATATCTTTCATCCAGCTCGTACCGCAAGCCTCAAGGCCGACGATAGGTGTATTGATTGAGCTGTTGGCGCCTAGCGATAAGCCTAAGCCTAGCTCCTCGTCGTAATCTGGCAAGTAGTGTACGCGCTCACGGAGAATTGGGTGACTGTCAATTAGGTGCAAGGTATTCATTAACTTACCGAACATATTCGAATCACCCATATGTACGCGTCCTGCTAGAATGTAGTGCGCATTGTTGTCCTGAAGAATGCGCGCTAGGCGATCCGGATCATTGAACGGTAGGGTTGGCCTCTTGTAATCTACGAAACGGCGCTTGAAATCGAACAAGAATGCGTCTTCTGGAATATGAATTTGGTTTCCATATTGATCGGTACGGTGCTGTAAAATCTCATTCAACCTTTTACGACCGAGACTTTTTAGATTGCGAATTTGCGCAGCTGTAATAGAATCTACCGCTTCTTCAAAGCCGCGCGTAGTGGGAAGATCAAAACGATCAAGCACCCCATGCTCGCGGTAAAAATTCATAATCTCTGGGAGTACCCAAGTGCGCATATGGATACCATTCGTGACGCTCTTAAATTTAATCTTTGCGCCATTAATGTCACGATAGTTGGCAACTCTTGCGTGGAGGATAGAAACACCACTTCGCAACTCGGCAATCTCTACGGTTGGGGTAGAGAGCCTAATCATTCCATCGGTGAACTTATCTGAGAGCCATCGCTTCACGGCTACAGATTTGATATTAGGGAAGACATACTGCTCAAATTGACTGTAATGGAAAGTCGCCTCGGCTGCCTGAACGAGGGTGTGGTTTGTGTACAAAGTGTGCTTTCGCGTATAAACGACGGCTTCATAAAAGTCCATGCCCGAGCTGACTAGTTCGTCGAGGCGTGCCACGGCCGCAAAGAATGTTGCGACTTCGTTTAACTGAATAACAGCAGGGCGAAGGCCGACTAACTTTAATGCCTGATAACCGCCAAAACCTAGGGCAACTTCCTGATAGAGACGGTGGTCTGACCCTGATTCGCCAGAATAGAGCTCGCCAAAATTTGGCTCCGTAATGCATAAGAAACGAGAGGAACCGAGCTGTTTTTCGACAACGTCAAGCTCTACTGAGCTAGTCGATGTTTTAATGCGTACCTTATCGACGTAATTAAAACCAAATTCTCGATAGTTGCGCTCTTCGTGATAATCAATCTGCTCCATGTTCTGCATTTTTTGATGCGATTCCCATGGATAAAAGGGCGTTACTAACACAAAAGGCACTTGTAGCTGCTCGGCTACACGACGCATATCGGCCGCTAGGACACCAAGGCCTCCACCACCCCTAATACCATTAGATTTGTCGTAAGTTTCAATTGTCCAATAGCAATACGGACGATTAGGTGATAGTTTATGCGTCAGGCGTTCGCGACGGATTGCCTGGTAAAATTCCTCAACTTCCTCAACGGAATCAAGTGAATGATAGGTTTTTAGGTCTGTATTATTATGTTCCACCCTAGTTTTCCTGTTTGTAGTTCTTATGCTTTTATTCTATTTTATCATATCATATTCTGAAATAACGCTCTTTTGCATTTTTGAAATGATTGTATTAAAATAGTTAAGACCGTTGGGGATTCGCCAAGTGGTAAGGC
>DEVX01000085.1 GCA_002363515.1 Candidatus Saccharibacteria bacterium UBA3225
GCACCTTTGCAACATAGTTAACTGGTAATGGCCAACAACAAGCTCGTCACCCTTTGGTAATCACACCCCGCACCCGTCCGCCGAAAGCCATTCGGCGGGTTTTTATTGCCGAAAAATATAGTAAACTATAAGCAGAATGGCAAAAAAGACACTCTTAACTGGACCGGAACCAG
The DNA here is from genome assembly GCA_002363515.1 of Candidatus Saccharibacteria bacterium UBA3225. Classification (GTDB taxonomy): domain Bacteria; phylum Patescibacteriota; class Saccharimonadia; order Saccharimonadales; family Saccharimonadaceae; genus UBA2834. Next base: position 174 of record DEVX01000085.1, read on the forward strand.
AAGAAATTGAAGAAAAGACCGCCGCTGAACTAGAAGACGAAAAACTGCCCGCCGCTATGGATGTCTCTTCGAGTATGTACGACTTGGCGGAAACAGATGATCGTCCCGCCATCGAACAACGGGTCGCCAAAGGAGTCATTTTTGGCGATGATAAAAACACCGAGCAGGCCACCGCTAAAGATACATCTGGACCAAGAAATTTCCAAATCGATGCCGACTTTGCTGCCGAAATGCACGAACGCACAAAGAAAGAGCGCGCCGAACGTAAGATAAAAGAAAAAGAAGCCGCCGAGGAAGAGCAGAAGAAACGCGCCGAGCGTAAAGAAGAAATCGCTAAAAAACTTCAAGAAACTCAAACTCTCGACGAGACAGAACTCCGCGATAGGATTAAAGAGGAAATTGCCACCGAGAACAATAATAAGTTGTACCCAGACGCCAAACCGCTTACGCAAGAGGTCGAAGACGAAATCTGGCGCAACCGCACCGAAAAAGGTGCCCAGATTGCCAGTCGCGCAAAAATCGAAGACGTAGAAAACACGGAGCTCACAAAAACTATTGCTACATCCCTAATCATCCAGATTATATCTGCCATTATCGTATTATGTGGAATCGTAGTTAAGCCAAGCAATCTACTGTATTTTGCAGTCTTCTATCTAATCGGACCGGTCGCAATTGCCTACACGGTAATTATGTTATTTAAAACCGCAAACAAAACCAGACTTCATCAAATTCCATCTAACCAGTGTAGTCAATTCGTTATTGCGACTTACATTCCTGGCTTACTGCTACGCCTTGTTTTAATTGGCTTGTTCTCCCAAATCCCAATCACCGGCGGTCTCATTGGCCCTATCGCGGGCGCTGCCGTTGGGGCATCGATCCACTATTCATTTTTAAACCGTTATAAAATCTACGTCTCTATTAAGAGTACAATAATTAACACGCTGTTTTATATTGCCTTCTTAACCCTTTCCTCCTTCATTGCGACTTTTAGCCTAGAGGGGATGGCTATGCAGATGCTATTTACTGCACTCTCCATCTTAGAATTCTTCTTTGGCGACCGTGCCGCCATGCAACTGGCGTTATATACCACCAAATAAAAAGACATAAGCAAAAAGTCAATGGTAAAAAATACAACAATTTGACGTCCACCTCTGTAAATTCTGTGGAAAACCCATATTTTACTACATTGACAAGTATTAGCTAAAAATATAATATATAACTAGTAAAACTAACACAGGCAGGATGCGAGGTATGTCTGAAATATCAGAAAAACAAATAAAAAGGTTGCGCAGTCTTCTTACAGAAGCAGAGACTAATTTATCCGCAGCAAAAGAATTATTAACGTCGATGCTTGGCGATGGCGATATTATTACAGCGCCAGCTAGCACGGTTATCGACAGTCCAGAGGGCAAGATTGTCGAGGGCGTTTTTGATGGCCAAATTATGATTGGTCCAGACGGCAAAAACTATCCAGTCCCCGCAAACTATGCCTCGAAGTCTAAGCTCGTTGAGGGAGATATCCTCAAGCTTACCATCGGCGAAAGTGGCAAATTCATGTACAAGCAGATTGGCCCCGTCGAGCGCAAGACTGTCATTGGTACGCTTACTAGCCACGATGATCAATATTTCGTCGAGGTAAACGGCAAGGAATACAAAATCCTCTATGCATCCGTCACATATTTCCGCCTAAAAGTTGGCGATCAGGTCACGGTTGTGATTCCGGTCGATAATGACGATGCCACTTGGGCGGCCGTCGAAGCTAGCCTATAATAAATGCTCCAAAAACCTCCCACAAGGGAGGCTTTTTTATTCCTCTACATTACAATAGAATACCGATTCGCTGTCCTTATCGGTAACAACGACTACTTCGCTTTTCTCGTTAAAGCTAAAAATGTACTCACTCTCATACCCGGCCTCTTCGGTCGTTTCAACATCGCCAATAAAATCTTTTTCATGGCGTAATGTTAAATGATAATTAACCTCATTTGCGCCGTCCTCGCTTTTAGCTCGCGTCAGATCGGTCTGTTTCCAAGAACCGGTCGAGTATTCATCATCTAGTAATCCCATACGATAAGTATTATCGTCTTTTATCTGAATCGACAACTCTGGATTATCAATCAAGTATTCATACTGGTCGACTGCACAAAGATAAGTCTTTTTATAATCAACCCCATACGCCCCAGACTGATTACCCCGCAACACCATTAGTACAACGGCTAAAACTACTAAGAATACAACACTTGCCGCAATTACAATAATCAGAGTTTTATTCTTTGCAATCTTCCCGGGTTGTTGATAATTGCCCGGTGCGCCCTGAGCTACGACATGGCTTGGCTCTATCATTGAAATTGGTTGATTCGGATTCATAAGTTATACTCCCATCAATTTGACATACGAAGCCGCAATTAAAACATACATAAAGAATAATGCCGCCATCCCCAAAACGAGGACAGACGCCAATACGTAACTTGGATGCCCCTTATATTTGTAATTATTCAATAAAGCAAGGAATAATGCCACCATTGCAGAAGAAACTAAAACCATAATCGACGGCGTGCTAAGGTCATCCCAATTGCCATTCAGAGTCAAGGCAAGATTAAAAATTACACGCACAAAAACAACCGTATCTATCACGATAACTAATATATTTAACAGTTTATTTCGTTCTTTTAGTTTTTGCGCCTTAGTCACTCTTTATTTATAACATACTTATGCTAATAATTTAAGTCGTGTTACAATTTAATTAATATTAAACAAAGAGGGTGTATATGAGTAAAGAACTCAAAAAATATATTGCTGAATTTATCGGCACAGCTATTTTAGTGCTGTTCGGCTGCGGGACTGCCGTCGTTACCAGCGGCGAAATTGTTCCAACTGCGTTAGCATTTGGTTTAGCTATCGTTGCATTAGCATACGCAATCGGCGACGTGTCTGGATGCCACGTCAACCCAGCCGTATCGCTTGCTATGTTTATTACCAAAAAGCTAAAGGCCAAAGATCTTTGCGGCTACATCGTAGCGCAATTTCTCGGCGCAATCTGTGGTTCCTTACTGCTATGGGTGATTATCACGCTTAGCGGCGCAGACATTGCCGAAGTTGGACTTGGCGCTAACTCATTTATCTCCACTGAGGCCGGAGGCGCTTGGGGATCTATGTTGGTAGAAATAATCTTAACCTTCGTCTTCGTTTACACGATTATTGGAGTTACGAGCGACAAGAACAAAGCGCATATCGCCGGTATCGTTATCGGTCTAGCACTTGCTTTCGTACATATTTTCGGCATTTGCCTAACCGGTACATCCGTTAACCCAGCTCGTAGCCTTGCGCCTGCGCTAATATTGGGCGGCGAAGCCTTGGCTCAAGTTTGGGTATTTATCATTGCGCCTCCTGTCGGCGCAGCATTAGCCGCGTTTGCTTATAAAGCACTCAACGAAAAATAGCCAATCATCATAGGCGCTCTTCGTGGGCGCCTATTTTTTGTGCACGCCTCCCGCAAGTATACCTTATCTCTAAAAATTTGCTACAATATATCTGATGAAAGCGTTATATCGAAGATATCGTCCCAAAACGCTAAGCGAGGTAGTCGGGCAAGAACAAATTACCACCGTTCTTCAAAATTCTCTCAAGAACGGCAAGCTTGCGCATGCCTATCTTTTTATTGGCCCACGCGGTACGGGTAAAACATCCGTAGCGCGCATCCTTGCGCATGAGATTAATAATTTTCCATACGAACTCGAAGATGATTACCTAGACATTATCGAAATCGATGCCGCATCCAACACGGGTGTCGATAACATTCGCGACTTACGCGAAAAGGCCATCATCGCCCCAACAAAAGGTAAATATAAAGTTTACATTAT
>DEVX01000009.1 GCA_002363515.1 Candidatus Saccharibacteria bacterium UBA3225
GTAACCACATCGTGATAAGCCACACCATTATTGTCTATTCTATACCTCAGAGAAGTACGATTCTTTTCTATTAAATTGCGCACAGCCACAACCTTAGTTACATTACCCGGGTCAAGATCTACGAGATAGCGTTTTAGGGGCTGACTAGGCAACACGGCCACCCAGTTACCGTACTCATCAGAGCTAAGAATATTGCTACCGCTCCCAGAATCTGGCGGGGCTTTACCGTGATTATTCTTCGAGTAATTTTTAACCGCCGCAATAATAATTGCTACATCCGCACGTCTCTGCGTATCGCGCTGAGCAGCTTGAAGAGCGGGAAGGGCAATGAACACCATTAAAAAGACAAGGCCCGCAATAGCTAGAACTAAAACTACTTCAATGATAGTAAAACCCTTATTATGCCTATTAACCATAGGCAAATTATAGCATCATAAATGCATCATGCCGCCGCGGGGTCTAGATTATAAAGAAGCAAAAAATTATTTAATTATAATGCCATCGCCATCATATAGGATATATGATTTGCCGTCCCACGTACTAGGCCAAGCCTTATATTCGTCGCTTTTCTGATTCATATGCGGTATTATTGCTCCATCAACAATACCGAGTCCTTCGTAGTTTCGCTTATCTGCAAGAGGAATAGGATTCTACCGTTTTATTAAAAAGGGCTAAAACTTTGTTTTTGAAGTCTTGTTTTATTATTCCACAAGATGATAATACGATAGGCATGTTAATATTATAAAACTTTTTAAACGTTTAACGAGCGGCACAACCAAATTGTGGGGGATTAAATAAGCGAAATTATAGAGGTAGATTATAGTTTTTGGTGTGTTTTTTGTCGCAAAAACGGCATAAAAATAGCCCTCTGTTATTTCGAGGAATTTAACAGATGTTTACGGATTACGAAATAGTTGAAAAATATTTTATAACCCGAAAAGGTAGGGCTTAGTTTGCAGAGTTAGAACCATAGCGTAAACCTAAGCGCATTGACAAAATAAAACTAATATGATATAATTGACCAAATGTACCTTACAATCTGTAGTGAGAGGAGTGCTATGGGAAAAAGAAAAAACACGAAGACATATTTCGTTTTTACAACCATTGAAGGAAGAGTCGGCCTCGCAGCTAGACTGGAGAAACCCTCAAACCAGGAAGTCAAAGAAGCCGACAGCAAAGAGCTGATTACAAACGGCTTCCGCCGAAGAGGCTGCGTCTTTACGCGCCTTGGCGATCTCGACATCGACCAGGCCCGTAAGGTGAAAGAGGAAGGCAAGCTCCGGATGATAGGGCGGTACCATGTTTCCTATTTTCTACAAATTTTGCCCGAACTAGAAAGCGAGGCTGCATTAGTAGCAAGAAATCTCCGTGATAGCCTCGAGAGAAGCAAGCAATGTCGCGCGGCCGACGAGGCAAGAAGATCTGCGCTCGAGGCGAGCAGGAATGCGATGGAGATGAAACATCCCAACTACCGCAAGTTTCAGGACGCTTTTTACGGGGGAGATCTCCAGAAGTATGGTTTCGTTAAGCGTGAGGCGTGGGGGTCTACCATATATGAAAGGAATGGCGTTATCGTAGAGTTTGATGGTGGCGAGGTCTGTGACGTCTTAGTAGACGGTAAGAGCGTAGAAGAAATAGGCTCTCTTAACATTCCCGAGGCGAAGGGCATAGACGACAGCCTCTACTATCGCCTTGACAAAGACAACTTCTCATTCTGGGAACTTGTCCTGGAAAGAGCAGGAATATAAGCAAAGCACTACCGATTATTACCCCCGACTTCCCACACAGCTAGTGTGGGCGGAGTCGGGGGTTTACTTTTTGAAAAAATAAACCAGATTGTTTAGGGTGGTTGATAGGCAATCTTATAGAGGCGAAAATGCCGAGTTTGATATAGTTTTGGCGAGGCTCAATTAGCCAAGTTTTTGCCAGCGTGTAGAGAAGATCTGCAGGGAGAACTACAGAATTGCGAATATGATACAATGCGTATATGAAAATTATTTTAGGGTCCTGGGGTTTATCTACTGAACCGATTATTAAGACCTGCGAGGATTTAGTGGGGAAAGATCGTAAGGACATCAATATTGCCATTATTAATGAGGCAATCAAAGGCGAATCCGGCGACCATCGCTGGTTCGTAGAGGAATTGCAGCACTTGTCTGGAATTATTGGCGGTAGCATGGAATTTATCGACATTCAAGCTCACCCATTAAACTATATAGAGCAGCGTATTGCGGCGGCTGATTTAGTGTATTGTTTCGGAGGAAATACAGACTACTTAGCCAACATATTCATTAAGACCGGCTTCGGTAGAATATTACCTAAAATCTTAGCAGAAAAGGTTTGGGTTGGAAGTTCTGCCGGATCTTGTGTCTTGTGCCATAAAGAACCAGAAGAAATACAAAAAGCTATTTATAAAGAAAAGCGTGAAACTGAACATTTTATGGACATTATACCTATCATTTTCTTGCCACATCTGCATGGTTTCTATAAATTCGATAAAGAAGAGGTAGGAGACGCGTCCAAGCTAACTGACTTACCAGTTTATGCTTTATCAGATGAAGCAGCAATAATCGTAAACGATGACAACCCGCTAAAAATTATTGGCAAAGACTACCTAATCGCCGAAAATGGTACGATAAAAACGCAAGGTTAGGGATTTAACAGACATAGTTTAGACCAAAAGGAGGCTAGTATATCGTAACTGCGATAATATCTAATCGCAAACATAAAAATACCCCGGACTATTCGCCCGGGGAATATGATGCGTGATCACGACTCGTGGCTTCAGTCGTCAAACCAACGGGCCGCAAAACATCTGAAGCATTCCGCTTCTTCTTCCGCCTTCTTTTGAGCATTCCGTACAATTCCTTCATATGTAGCAATTGTAATCTTCGGCCCAGCGAAGACTTTACCATTGCACTTGATGCAATCTACGAAGCGCCAATCAGCACCCTTAAGCGGAAAGTGCTCATGCGCACATTTGTAAGTGACGACATCCCACTTTCGTCCATCTTCATCCTCGAAATGTGCGGTAAAACGATCGCGTTTCCTTATCGCAGCGCTCTCTTCACTCTTGAAAGTGCCGAAACTGGTCCATGTCTGGTAGGTCTCTTCTGGGACCAGGGCATAATCGTGCCGTTCCAGACCCTCAGCTATCTCCGTTAAGGCAAAACCAATCGTTCCGTAACATAGCTTGTATTCGCCTTCACCCACTTAAATCACCTCCTATCCAATGGGTGGCCGTGCCTATGTAAGATAGTAGTTATTATACCGCAACAGAGGTGACTAAGCAACCATAACATGTTGTCGCAATTGAAAAAATACATAAGTATGATAAAACATATATTGCTATTTAGCTCCATCAATCCCAAGGGCTAAGTGGTACATTATCGGAGGTGATTATATAGACAATAGGGATTACTACTACTTTTCCAAGTTCAAAGTTGCAGATTGCCTACGTATCTACAGACTAATTACTTTTTTCATTTACAGTATATGTATCTCTTCTGATAGAAATATCAAACGTTGTTTTTTGCCCATCAGGTGACTCTAGTATAAATTCAGTTTCACCAGCTTTTTTAAATTCTGCATGAACTTTCCAATCTTCAATGCTACTTTCATATTCGATACTTAATTCACCATATTTATTATCAGTAAGATAAACTTTATAATTATCATCAAACTTATATTTTCCACCATTTAATAATATATCCGTACTATATACAGGCGGTTTTATTATGCATACAACTGTAAGTGTAATAATTATTATGCTACTTATTACTACTCCCGTAATTCTTATTTTTTTGTTATTAAATATAGCTAATGGATAAATTACAAACAAAAAATAGTTGTCAAAAGATGTCTTGGAAAAGAAAACATCGTTTTAGACAAATACCCAGCACACTCTTCTCCTGTTAATAACAGCATAGGAATAAGAATTAATAATCCCCACCATTTATCTTTTTTCATATAATAACCAATAAATCCCATTGGAATACAGGCAATTGTCCAACCAAACCAAAATCTATAGTAAGTAATAAATAAATTACTATGGTTTATTACATCTTGAACTAAATAAACTAACGGCTGACTAATTAAAAAGAAGATAAAACATTTTAATGCTGAATCTTTTGCAGATTTACTATTCATGATAATAAATACTCCAAAAAAGATCCATACTTCAAAGGTAACAGTTAAATCACTAAATGAAGTATCTTTTGCAATAGGTAACATTGCCATTATAGCAGTATAAATTCCTGCAATAAAAGCCATAATAATTAACTTTGGCCATGTTAAATTAATCCCACCAAATATCTTTTTCATAATATCGCAATCTTTCTAAAAAATATCATACCATAAAAATGGAGCCAAAGATGCAGCTATTAAACTACACCTTTAACTCCTTAAAATCTTGTTTGTCTTTTATTTAACGTTTTCTCAATCTATAGCTACTTGCCAATTCTGCAATTGGTCATCTTAATATTCATATCGCTCGTTGTGTTATTAGAAACCAATCCTGTAACATTGATAGTACTACCTTCTTCCAGAGGCAAATCTGTTTGATTGTTACACTGTATACCAACAAGCATAGTGCCTAAGGTATATTCGCCGGCAACATATTCAACGGGAACCCCAGTAATAGTAATCGTCTTGCCGACATATTGTTTGTATGAATCGTCTTTAAAATCATGAATATCAACAACCGCCTCGGCCGCAGCCGTTCCGGCATTGGGATCCAGAGGCGTATTCGCATCAGCATCTCCAGAAGTACCAGTATTGCCGCTATTAGCAGAGCGATTATTAGACAGTTCACTACGCGGCGAAGTACTTTTATTACTACCGAGCAAAATGCCGATTATGCCGATTATAACTATGGTAACAACGACTCCAGCTCCAATTAAGAAATACTTGGACTTATTTTTGCTGTTAGAATTACTAATCGTTTGAGCCACGGCATTAGCGGTAGAGCTAGCTACGGAATTAGCACTAGCGCTCCCACTTGAATTCATAGGATTTGACGGCGTGGCATCACTCGAAACGCCATCTACGGCAGTATCTTCCTTTTTATCTGGGACAACACTCTCTGCGATCGATAGCCCACAATTAGTGCAGAATTTCGCATCTTCGCTTAAGCCTGTTCCGCATCTTCTACAATACATTATACATAACCTCCTTAATGTAATTATTATACAACCATTACTCCAACTACTGATACTTAAACATAAAAAATAATCTGCTATTTTGGACTTTTCCAAGTTCAAAGTTACAGATTTCCTACATATCTACTTTTGGTGGAGCACAGGAGATTCGAACTCCTCACCTCTTCCATGCCATGGAAGCGCTCTACCAAATGAGCTAGTGCCCCAAC
>DEVX01000058.1 GCA_002363515.1 Candidatus Saccharibacteria bacterium UBA3225
TGAATGGTGGATTGGCCATGATGAAATCAGCTTTAAGATCTGGATGTTGATCGCGCGAGAAAGTATCAGCAGCAACATCGCCTAAGTTTGCGGATAGGCCACGAATGGCTAGATTCATCTTTGCTAGCTTGTAGGTTGTATTTGTCAATTCCTGACCATATACGGCAATATCTTTAGTATTGCCTTGGTGAGCTTCTACAAATTTCTGTGATTGGATAAACATACCACCAGAACCACAGCATGGGTCATAAATCTTACCTTTGTATGGCTCAATGAGTTCAGCAATTAAATTAACGATTGATTTTGGCGTATAGAACTCGCCTTTACCTTTGCCTTCTTTGATAGCGAATTTTTGAAGGAAATACTCGTATACATGGCCGATAATATCGCGTGAGCCGCCTTTGAGCGTGTCTTCATTGTTGATTGTGTCTAAGAGGGCAGCAAGCTTTGATGTTTCAATTTGGAGGCGTGAGAAATAGTTATCTGGTAATGCGCCTTTTAGAGATTTGTTACTTTTTTCGATCTCTTTCAGCGCAGAGTCGATCTTGAGCGAAATATCTGGGCTTTTTGCGTTTGCGATAATGTAAGACCAGCGAGATTCCGCAGGGACATAGAATACGTTGTCCTTAGTATAGAACTCGGACATATCTACGAAACGTTCTTTGCCTTCTGCTATTAACTTCTCGCGTTGCTTTTCGTATGTATCGCTAACATACTTTAAGAACACCAATGATAAGACTACGTGCTTGTATTCTGCAGGTTCAACTGAGCCGCGCAATTTATCACACGCTTTCCATAAATTTTCTTCGGTTGATTTGGTTTGAGCCACTTTTCTTCCTTCCTTATATTATATCAATTAATGTCAATTAGTCTGCTAGTGCACCTGCCGTGAATAGTTCCAATACGGCTTTCTGAAAACCGCTGACGCTGAGTTTTAGCTCCCCGCCTTCATTGCTCCTGACTACCTTTGGAAATCCTGGTTCGTTTTCAATATATTCGATTACGCTTGGATATTTACCTTTGGATATCCCGTTATGCGGCATCGCGCCAACAATAATTCCACCATACTCTGGGTTGTCTTTATATTTGTCGAAATCTATTTTTGCGCCATCTTCGAAATCTAGGTAAAATTCAAAGTTAGCTGGACTAATGCCGATATTTCTGCATTGCTGCCCATATTCAACTTCTTTTGCTAGCCCATTACCCACAACAAGAACTTTCTTGGTTTGCAGCATACTACGATCTAGCTCTTTGCGAACGGCGCTTTTTAGTTCTGTTATTTTGAGAAATTCGTCTAGCTTATCGATAGCATCAAGATGGGAGATGATTTTTATTGAATCATCTACGAAAGCGTTAGCTACGATATCGCTAATTATTGCGGTCTGCTCTTCGTTTAGTTTTGACACGATTAGACCTCCTCGTTGTAGTAATAGGCGTTTTTTATTCTGCTTTTCGCAAGATCGGCCTTATATGTATATGCTTTGTATTGAGCCATAGATTCGATAACGATTTCAGAAACTTTTCTTTGTTCGGATGGTTCTTTAAGAGGAAATTCTAGCTCAGACAAAGAGCTCGCGCTGATTGTTTTTAATGTATTCCCGGTTGAAGCATAATCTAAGGCATCTTGTCCGTCTTCGCTCATAAGGAATGAGAGCAGGTAATAAGGATTGACCGTCGTTCCTTTGACGCGAATGATAAACATATTTCCATTTGGGTATAGCTCGCGCCTTTCGTTAGGAGAAACAATAGCGACCTTTACCGGCTGTGCGCTTCTTGTGATTACTAAATCATACGGAAGTAGTTTTTGTTCTCTGTGGTCTTTTTCGGTATCGATAAATCTATCTTCGCCGAGGTCAGTCTTGATTTGGCCATTCTCTAGATCTGATATTTGCAATAGGTATTTCCCCGTATTTTTATCCGTAGCGTCATTGCGTGGATTAAGAGTACCGCGGATAATATCGGCAACTTCGGATAGCGTAGTGCCATTTTTATATTTTGGTAATCCTGAGCGATACGATTTGAAGGCAAGACTATAATCCTTGTTTCTAGCTTCGTCCTTGCTAATTCGAATGCTATTATCGGAATCGCTATGCAATAGCTCGAGAATTTCCATAATATTTTCATCCGAAAGGAATTTATTGTAACGATATTTTACCGTAATGATATCTTCCGCGTTAATCAGGCGAATATGCTTATTGCCGTGGCTAAACACATATGCAGTAAGCGGTACAGCAGTTCCCGGAACCAAGCCCCCCGGTAAGCTAATGACTGCTTCGATGTAGCCATTTTCAATAAAGTATTGTCGCGCTTCTTTACTCATTGCATTCCAAGTGGTACCTACGCCGGCAATAGTTACGGCTCTACCCGTATCTGCCAAGTGATCCATGACGACATTGTTGAAATACCAATCTCCGCAAGTTCTTCCAATTCTGAACGGTAGCGTATGGGATATTTGTTCATAGTGATCTAATACTAAATTGAGTGGATAATTTGAGAAGATTTTATCAAATTTTATATTCTTGTCGGAAAGAGTATATTCAATATCGCCCATAACTACAGAAGGGTTTACGCCGAGAATATCGGCTTTCATGGCGAGTATGGCAGCACAACGAATGTCTCGTTCATATCCGAAGTATTTTGCTCTTGGCTTAATGTCGATACTTCTAGTGATAAAATTACCATTTCCGCAACAAATGTCTGCAACCTTATCGTCGTCTTGAATATCAAGAATGGCTTGCGTCAATCTGATTAAACTATTTGATGTTGTAGTTTCGGCAGTAGATCTTCCGACATTAAGATAATCATCAAACAATACAACTAATGCCGCATAGATCTCGTCCGTAGCGCCAACATCCTCGTATACTTTATACGATCGGATAAAACTTCTTCTCACGCTATGAGTGATACTATTTAATACGTAGGGATTAAGAGGAATTTCTCCAGTTCTAAATCTTTCTAGCTGTTTTTCCGCCGTTTCTTCAAGAGAGAAAGACGAATTAAGCTTATTATCTTTCGAGTTTAATAACTTATAGAAAAGATAGGCTACGAATGGGATGTCGTAGGGGGTACCATGTCCGCGTATTTTTTCAGTAATCATCATTGATACTTTCTTGGCATGTATCGTTAGGCCTGGCGTTTTTAATTGTTCTAGTGTGTAAGGCACTGTTATAATCTCCTGTTTAATAGTTGTTAGTTGCTAGGTTATTAATAACCATTGTAAACGATACAGTGATTCTTGTCAAGTGGTTATTTATAACCAAACTAAAAATGGTAGCCCATCTTTGTCGTAGAGCGTGCTGGAAAGATACAAAAATTATGATATAATATTTAGTAATAGCAAGTGATGGAGTTTCTTCTGTGAGTTACAGCAGATCTATAAATATCTTCCTTAAAGACGGCACGGCAGACGGCTTTGTTACTGCTGAATTGGAAAACTGGAATGGTAAGGCAATCAAGGTTCCTCGTTCGGAAATGCCTGACTATAGTGATCGTGAAGACCTTAAGATGGCCGGTGTTTATTTTCTTTTCTGTAAAAGCGACGACGGTAATGATTCTGTGTATATCGGAGAGGCAGAAGACGTTTATAAGCGACTAAACGATCATCTCCGCGCATATAAGCAAGGTAAAGAAGCATTTTATTGGAATACTGCACTTGCATTTACGGGGCCATCACTCAATAAAACGCTAATTCGTTACCTTGAATATCGCCTATTTGATATGGCTGTAGTGAGTGGTAATTATTCGGTTCTAACTAAGAATGTTTATCGCGATACAAAGGTTAGCGAATCGCAGAAGGCAAGTATGGATCAGTTTATTGATAATGTCTGTATTATTGTTTCAACGCTTGGATACAAAGTTCTCGATGTAGCTTCGCCAGCCCAGAAAGCCGATATAATTTTTAAGTGTACTCGTGGTGGCAGTGATGCATCGTGTTTTATTAGTAAGAACGGAGTTACGGTCTGTTGCGGCTCCAAGATTTCCGACAAAACGACACCATCGTTCGAGAAGTGTAATTACAAGAAACTTCGCGAGAAGTTAATTAAGAATCGCGTTATTAACAAAAATTTGTTTACCATTGATTACGAATTCGATGCACCATCAGCGGCCGCCGCTGTTGTTATTGGTGCTCCATCGAATGGCAGAAAAGAATGGCGCGATCCTAAAACCAAAAAGACTCTTGGCGAATATCTTTAGTACCTACTAGAATTCTTTTCACTCCGTAGCTTCGTCACTCGGTGCCGTAATAGCTATTTGTTTAAACTGGCAATCGCCCGGGTCTAAGACAAAATCGCCGGACTTGTATTTCTGTTCGGCTGTTTCGTAGGCTTCTTCGGCGCTGTTGGCTTCAATTTCAAAATCCTTAGCGACGATTTCTTCTATCGTGATCGTGTATTTCATGATCGGATCTTATGATCGTTCATCAATTTTTGCAAGGTATTTTTTTGTCAAGACTATTTTTTGTTATTATGGTTATGTTTTTTCCACAATTACACCACTGTTTGCCATAATCTTTTTGACAAGACTATTGACTTATTATATAATATCATGATATAATAAAGGTACTGACATACCAAGCGTATGATTAGCTATAGAGACGCCCCCTGGGCGTTTTCTAATTGCCCGAATTTTTACCTTCTTCTAACCACTTATATAACCGCTTTCTTTCGTATTGTTCCGTGATGGCATAAGCAGTTATTAACATCTGGCCTTGATAAAAACCTTTTGTTATGCGGCGTAGTACCACGAGAAAATCATGACTCTCTAACCACAGATAAGTATTGTCTGTTAGGCCGTATTTTTCGCTTGACTGTGTTTTCTTTATTACAACAATAGATGGATCGTCTGAATGTTCGATTATTGCTCGGACCCACGGTAGTTTCGTTGCTCGGTCATAGTCAATAATTCTTTGTCCACCATTTTTTCTGGTAATCAAATGGGTGAAGCCGTGTGGATACTCTCCGGGGGCATTACGATCAATTGCTTCTTGGTATACTACTTTTTCACCGGAGAAATACAATTGCGTTTCGATAAAGTCGCGCTTGAATACTTCGAATAATTTGCCGTAATCGTCATCTAGGTTTCCGGACGGCAACGAGAGTTCATTAGGAAGCCAGTCCATTTTTGAAAGTCACTCTCGGTTGCCATATTAGTATATTAATCTTTTCGCTTGCGCTAGGAGAATCGCATGTTGGACAAATCTCAGATTTTTCCTCTAAGATGCGGACTAGCTCTTTTTTCGCTTCTGATTTTTGTTCACTCTGATCGCTATTAGCGTATGCAAATAAGCCGTTTAAGAAATCCGCCACCTGCAATAATGCCACTTCGTCTGATCGTAATGGCTGCGCATCGAAATCATCGCCAGCTAATCGTCCAGTTTTCTTTAGATAGTCCACTGTGCCGTTTGCTTTATGGCTAGACCAAGTATCCTTATAGTCGAAAAATAGTCTATATTTTGCTAAACGATGGCACGCAATATTCCTGATTACGAGGTACTGCATCCTATAGTAAAAATCATCTTCGGTCAAACCAAAACGTTCATAATCTATTAATTGTTTATCTATTATTATTCCTCGGTAGTTCACGCCCGGCTCATTCAAAAATGTTTCCAGTATCTCTTTGTAGTAATCTAGTTTTGCAGGGCTAACTTTTGTCCACTTTAGTTCTTGGCTCGTAGGAATGCCGTGTTTAATTTTGATCATTTTTATTTTGTTATTAAAAGAAGCGCATATTTCTTTAGTACCCCAGATTCCACCCAAAACCATAGGCCCTATGTTTGTTTTAAGGTGCCTTGTTTCGTCTAAATAGGCTCTAATTTCTGGTTTCTCCATTCTTTTATCATACCATGAAACGCGCTCTTTCTTGCTTGGGCCAACCAGCTTTTTGAGCGTATATCTCGCAGCGATTCACTGTCTCATGTCAAGAAAAAATCCTACCCCTATTTTCTGCACAATAACTTTCAAAATCCGATTGTGTCCAAGTGGATGCTATCTATTGGCTAAATGGTAGAATGTTTTGTTAGAATCGTCGCCGTAGTGGTTGATATCTTCCGGCTCAGCCCAGAGTGAAAGCTTGTGGACACGCCACTTTCCGATAAAGAACATCTGAACTATCGCGTCATTTACGTCGCGGTTATTTAAGGCGCGTGGAATGTATGCGAGGGAAAAGTAGTACCAATTATCGTTTTCGGCGTCCAACCTCGCAAATACGCGCTTGCCGCGCCCCAAAAGGCGCACATCGAAGCGCTGTGCTAGTGTTTCTAGGGAATAAGTCTTTAATTCATGGATCGCGTCACGGACGGGCGATTCCATTAGTTCCATACGCCCGAACTTATCGTAGTCGCGCGAATTAAATCTGCCGTTATGTTCGAGCATAAAGCTTTCAAGTTGCCGAGCGGTTACTGGTATCGGTTCGCCAGGTTTTACTTTCTTGAATGGATGGGCGTTCCGCCATATTGCCTATTCGGTTAAAGGTGCGCTCTGTGGGGCGATATTGCTTTTAAATCTTTAATCCTAATTTTTCGAAAAATGTTTTATGCCTAATCTTTGCATCTTTAAGGAGTTTCTCCCAAGTTACAAATTCAATCCTTAGGTTGATATTGCTTCTGTTCAGGAACCATCCCTCGCCATCTGGCGTCATTGTCATATTTTTTTCTTCAAGCAACCAGTTCTTAACGTCGCCATCTGCACTTGCCACTATATAGCCATAAAATGGGGTCGTTTCGGCTACATTGATACTGAGGCCATCCGGTTGCTTCAATTGTCCGCGCCTGAATTGTATAACGTATCTAGCGATTTGCTCAATAGGATCTTCTTTACTTGATGGGTTAATGAAATCTTTTCTGCCCGGTCTTTTAAATTCAAAAATAGTTATTGGATTACTTGGCGAATCTCCATCTCTATATGAGACTGGATAATGAAATGCAGCAATGTCCGGGCGATCACTGCTTTTTGTAAAGTTATTATTGTCCGAGCTTAGATATTCTGTAAAATTAAGTGATTCATTGATAATCCAGAGATTGTGCTCGGTCTCAGATGTGTTTTTCGAATCTCTTTTAGTTGGGAAGATAATATCATGTAGTAATTTTTCTTTCTCATACTCTTCTAAGTCGTTCCACTGCAACGCTCTTTCGAATAAGTTTAGTGCCGCTTTTCTGAAAACCATATATTGAGCCAAATTACTTTCGTCAGTTGCACTTAGGTCTGTCGTTATTTCTGCAATCTTTTGCGCAAGGTTATCTCCCTTAATATCTATAGTGTTCAGTATATTTTCGGCTCGATCCTGTCGTTCAAGGTCGGTTTCGTATTTAACTCGATGTAATTCTGCCTCTATTTCATTATCTGATGGATTAATTTTTATTTTGTCAAAATCGATTTTCGATAAATAGCTTTTATACCAAACATTTTGGTTTACATATTGTCTAAAAGCCTCTTTCTTCTTTTCGAACCTTGTAGTAACTTCACTCTTCATTTTTCGTTTTGCTTCCTCGGCAATTTTCGATTCGATATCATGTTTGCCTATAGGGTATTCGAGGTTCGGCGAGTCGGCAAAATAAAAATCCGTACGTTCATTGTTGACGTTTTCGTCTAAGTATTCTCCGTATACATAATATCTCAAAATATATTTTTGATTTTTGTCATCGATTTGCTCAACAAAATCTTCTGCGAATTCTGGGATATAATCTTCTAATTTCACGTCCGTAACGACTTTATTGTTAGCTGTAAGCATAATTCTACTTACTTGGGTATGAACCTTACGCAACTTAAAAACCTTGAACCCAAATGTCTCCGTTTTGTCGCCATCATATGTTATGTCAATAGTTCCATCATCTATTAGGCTAATTTTACATTGTGGATTGTCGCCAATTTGATCGTTTAAGACTATTCTATTATCTCCGTCATTTAAAGTAATGACTGGACATTCATAATTATCTTTAACAAAATAATTTAATATTTTCTCTAATGTTCTATGGGCAAATGTGTCAGTAGAATCATTGAATTTTTTTGTAGGACCACAATAATTTGATAGTGTAATTTTTGCTCCAGTAGGCATTTTGCCGTCAGACTCTTTTATCTGTTCATTTTCGACGATGTCGTATTTTTTACCAAATTTAAAAAATCGAGTTTGTAACGTATTTTCAAAGAATGTACTTTCTACCGTAACGTCTTGGAAATATTTTATGTAGAACATTCTTCCGAGTCCCTTGCCACCATTGCTTTGCTTATGTGGACTATAGAGCGTATTGAAAGAGTTTCGATTTTCTTCCGTAAAGCCTATGCCATTATCACTAATTTCTATTTTTTCTATGTCATAGTTTATCTCGTCCTCAGCATAGAGCGGAAGTTGCTTTTTTCTGGTAATATTGATGTTTATTTCACCTTTATGGTGCTTTTCGACTTTTCGTTTTGCTTCAATGGAGTCGATAGAGTTAGTTATAGCTTCAACGATAGCATTATAAACGGTCGATTGTTTACCGAAATCTTTAAGATATTTCTCTAAGTAAACTTTAGTAGTTTCGTTTGGGCTATTCATATTGATATTATATCATCGGATGCATGTTTAGGATTTTTATCATTGACATTGTATTTCTTTTGTTTTCTTCATTGTCATTGTTTTAAGCCTCTACGGCTCCAATAAAGCTATATTTCTTAAAAAGTTCGAATCTCTTTGCCTGTATATGTATACCTCAGAACTCGCATGGCATCAGAATAGGGTAATCCTTTCGATTATAGAGATCCAAAATATTCTTTGAGCTTTTTGGCCATCAAAACACGTCTAGCTTTTAAGAAATCGTCATAATTACTTACGTCCATAGTTGAGAAATTACTCGGTATGCAGTTTTCTGCCATGTTTTTCTTGAGCGTAGCCATGTCACTTATTCCGCCATATACATTCTCGCCTCCATTACATTGTTCGAGCACGGACTGCATGTAGTCTATTGGGGCGCGATTGCTTATTTGAATATTGACTTCGGTTTGAAGCATAGCAAAGTTAGCGATTTGGTTATATTCTCCACGATTATTGTGTCCATTTTTCTGGAGATAATCTTTTGGAAATATATGATGGACATCACCACGGTTTTCAATCAATGATCTGACGCTGATTTCTTTAGATAAGAATCCACGATCACCCATTTTGACTTGCGAAATAATAAACGTCTTCCAATATGGGGAAGATGCAACGGAAGTATTGAGGCGTGTCACTAATATACTAGACCAGAAAGTGTCATTCAATTGTTGAGATATTTCTTCGTCAATAAATGCATTTATATCTTCGGCAGCATTTAGGCGGCGTATATCGTAATCGAACTGTGATTCTGGCGAAGATGTATAGCGTTGCGTTAGAATTGACATCACAATCCAACGACGAACTTGCTTTTCGATAATGTCAGGTTTTATATTCTTCTCACGCAATAGCAGATAAAGAATATAACCAAAGTTGGTCACGTTTTGAGAACGAATTAAGTCCGCATGTATAGCGCCAGTAGACTTAATTATCATGATATATCGTTCGAAGTTAGACTGATTAATGAAGCTCTCTACGCCTTCGCGAAGCAGTTTGTAACTATTTTCGATAATATCTTCGCGATATTCACGTGTTTCGAAATCGCGTCCAGAAAGGAGACTGACTAAATCTTGTAACTTTCCGCGGCGGAATTTGTAAGTAAAAGCAACTCTTAATACGTCAGTATAATTAGGCAAATATATTTCTTCAGCCTTGTCTTTAATCCATGCTATCCTACGGAATACATCTTTAGAACTGAAATCGATGTCACTATTTTTAATATTCTCGTAATCTACTGGGGTCTTTGCGAAATGGCAGAAGTAATCAATAGTCTTGCGAATATCGTTGCCTTCATATTTTTCATTAACGCTAATTTTAGACATTGCGAAATCGGCTTGCGACAATACGACACCCTCTGAGTTTATACGAATAAAGATTTCCGTCACGGTATCAATATCTAACATGGAGCCAAGCTCGATACGACCAATGGAAATATTCTTTATTTGTTGGAGTTTATTAATGCGTTCATTGACGACATTCTGATCCATATCAAACTTTTTCGAATAATCGTCAACGAATTTCCAAATATTTACGTTTCCATCTTTCATGAATGTGGAAATATCTGGAATCCATTCATCTTGTTTTTCGATGGCGGGGTTTGAAGTTTGGAATTCTTCAGTGCGTAAATTAAAGGCGATTTTTATGCGTACTTTTTTGTAATTACTATTTAGGACTTCTTGTCCGAGCAGTGCAGCAGTCAGGGCGGTTATGCGTTGTTGGCCATCAATCAGGATTTGTTTTCCTTCAGAGCGAGATCCATCTTTTAATTTAATGTCTGGACTTTTCCAAGTAACGATATATCCTACCGGATATCCGCGATAAAGTGAGTCAATTAAATTACGTACTTTAGTAGAATCCCATACAAATGGGCGCTGAATCTCTGGTATGGCGATAATTCCGCCTTGCACATAGCCTAACAGTGTACTAACGCTAACATTATTAACTTCATATGTTGCCGACATCAAAAAACTCCTTTTTTATATTATATCGGAATTTTCTATTACATGGACGACTGCTATTATCTTGAGTTTAATAAAACATCTCAAATTTAAATAGCAAAGCATTCTAAGGATTCTCTAGATAATTTTTAGCATTTGCATCTTTTAGGCGTATCTCACTCTCGGAAACGCCTAACTAAAAACTTAAGTCAACAAGTGGGTGTGGTATATAATATAAAAAAACGATTGACTCGTAGGAGCTAATATGGGGCAAATCTATATATCCGCAGAGACAAAAAAGAAACTTCAAAGGGCTGCGGCTAGCGAAAAGAATAAGCTGCTGTTAGAAAAATTTGACCCAAATCGGAAAAAGCAAAAAGTTGCCCCTGCTATTAAGGCTAAGAAAAAAGAGAAAACTAAAGATTTACTAGCCGGAACTGTTCGAAAAATATCAGACGAAGAATGGGAAAAGATTAAGCAGAATGCTAATCGCCAAGGCTATGAGATTGAAATAAAAAGAAGGCTTGAGGAGAAACGCAAGGTTGATGCTCTCATTAAAAACTATGGCGTAGCAAGCGATAAGGTCAAGAAAAAGAAGCATCGTAAAAAGCTATTGCCCGGAACGCCAAGGCCGGTAGCCGTCAAAGGAAAGAAGAATCCTTTGCGTCTTCGTGATGATTACTCAAAACCACTCCATGATACCACCGGCAAAGACTACTATGATTTTGCTAGCGAATATGCGTCTCGCAGTGTTGAATTCGGGCACGGACGCAAGAAAAGTAAAGAATGGCAGGGCGCTCACGTATCTGGTACCGGTGGCTCGATTGACCGCATGAGAAGCATAAGGCGTAGTGACCCCAACGTCTTCGATAGACAGGCAATGAAATAAAGGAGACAAATGAAAGACGACATAGTTAAGGCTATAGCCAATATCCTTAGAGAACAGGCAATGAATGGGCTACGCTAAATGAAATTTATGAAGAAGTAGAAGCAATACGTGGCGGGCCTAATGTTAATGGCGGTGCGTCCTTCGAAGAACTATTGGCGATCACTGATATGCTTCAGCAGGTCTTTTATTGTTCCCTCAACGATCACTTTCAGTCTCTCCTTATCATCTACTTCATCCACCAAATACATCTTTTTCGCACCTTCATAGGGCAGGACTTCACTCTTGCCAAACTCGCCATTCGAAGATGCTTTCTTTACTAGCAATCTATCATCATAAATCCCACCAAACAGCACGCCGTCCGCATATAGCAAAAACTCGCCCATCATTGGTCGACAAGTAACCTCCGGCACTAAAGATAGTTGTTCTAATATATAATCCCGATATTCTTTCGTGCTAGCCATTCTTAATTGTCTGTATTATTTGGTTATTCCTGCAATTTTTATGCCCACCATTTTTAGTTTATCTCCGACAAAATGCATATTTTGCGTTTTGTTGTTTCTATAACAGGTCACTACCGTCACGGGATTTGTGGATATTTCAAATACAATCACAAAACCTTTATAGAATGTCATAAAGTACCAACCTTTATCTTTTTGTTCCCGTTCTTTATTTCGCCAATAATTCTTAGCGCGTAAGTCCATTATTTGATCAACTCTTTTTCCGCATCGATAAGCTTCTTCAAAAAACCGCCTGTCTCCTTCGGGGATTTCGTCTATTGGGCACCTTTCGTAAAATCTCTCCAATGCATGTTGAGATTCTACTAGGCTATTCATTTGTATCTATTTCTTTCTTTAAAGTGTCAAGAAATGTATCAATCATTTGTGACGGAATAATCTTATCTTTAACAGTTTCGAGAAGTTGAGATTTTGATAAAAGATCATCGTCGCTCATAATCGAAAACCATTCTTGTTTTTTACTATTCAATATTGCGCTTAAATCTTTAAGGTTATGGGCAAATCCCTCTTCTTTATAAACCTCGCTTTTACCATCCATAGCGACCCAATATATATGTAGTTTAATAGAATCGTTTTTATCAAAAGATTTCTTAAACTCATCGTAATTTTCCCAAGAAATCGAACCCGGCACATCTCTAACCCAGAAAAGATCTGGTCTAACAGTTTCTAGAAGCTTGTACAGCTCGTCCTTACTCGAAACAGAAGTCGCATCTTCATGTTCTGAGTCCTTTGAGACAATAAATTCTACTCCGTATTTATCTTTGCCAGTCACTTCTTCCATCATATCCATTACGGCATCCGTATAAGAAGTATAAAGTTTGCGTGCCTTTTGAGCTATTTCGTCTTCTGTATTTTCCCACGACTTCGCTATACCGATTAGAATATTGGCCAAATCTTCCTCGAATTTTCTTCCGGCGTATTCTCCGCCTGGAAGGGCAACGGTAAAATATGTACTGTCGCCTAGATCAGATCCGCCAAACTGAATCGCATATCCTAGTTTTTTAAGTCTGAACGCAATAACTGGCATTTGATGTGGGCCAAAATGAATATTATAATGAGCCTCTGCCCCAATAATATCCCTAATTAAATCTATGGTGATTAGATGTATACCGCGATCTGTAAAAGAGTCTTGGTTGCTATTGAAGTAGTCAACGGCACTCTTAGTTGTTTGTTTGACGGTCATTTTTTTAAAGTCATCAAGAATGCTTTCTAGCGAGGGGTTGTTTTTCTTTGGCGCCTCTTCCTCGAGCATCATTCTACCGGGCATAAAATCATTGACGGTCACGCCATAAATGCTCGCAAGAGCGTTTAATGTTTTAATGCTCGGCTCGGCATTTCCACTCTCCCAGTGTGAAATGCTTGAGCGATCGACATATATATCACGGCTCGCTAATTGTGCTACCACTTTATCTTGGGTTAATCCTTTTTCTTTGCGATAATATTCGAGCTTATGTCGGAACTCCATATATCGCGGAATATTGTTATCTTTCATCATGACCCTAGTATATAACTAAATTATGTTAAAAAGTATAACATTTTTAACTAGTTTATATAAGATATGTGAATAATGTTCACATTATATGGCATAATCTCTATATTCTTTAGTACTAGCCATTATGCACAATTCTTCTTATGCGCTTTCAATTTCTTCATCGCCCAATCGTAATGTGATGATAAGCAACTTACGAAATACGACCCCAAAACTGAACTACCAACCCACGGATACATACCTTTGGTAAATAGTTGCTCTTCACTCAAACTTTCTGCTAATTTCATCACATCTGCATGCGACTTCTCGAACATCTTGCGCGCATCAGCTAACGACGTCTTCTGATGTTTCTTCCAATATTCCACGTTCATATCGCCGTAAGTTTTCCAAGTATATGGCTCAGGCAAGAACGGCTTATTCAGGCCTTTATTCATATTGTTATCAACAAATTCTAGTAGCATTCGGTGCCATTCGTATA
>DEVX01000072.1 GCA_002363515.1 Candidatus Saccharibacteria bacterium UBA3225
TCCATCAAATACTTCTCAACGAAATTGCAGTAATTCTTCTGAATATCGCGCATTGAGAACATCTCTTTTGCTGCGCCTTGCTTAAAACGTTTTTCTTCAATATCTGCAGATATATATGCAGAGCCTTTATAAATCATTTCTGGATCGACATGACCCGCAGAAAGAACGTTCATGTAATCAAAATTATGCTCAGCTTCGTACGGCACCACGAAATCTATATCTGCGCCAAGTTTGGCAAGTGATTTCGATAGGTGTAGACAAGCTACTCCTAAGCCGCCACTATTGTGTGGGGGAAGCTCCCATCCTAGCATTAAAATTTTCATCTATATCTAGTATAGCACTTATGCTTCGATTCGCAAGCAAAACGCTTATTATTTTTTGCATAAAATAACAGAGGTAATTTGCAATCGTGTGAAAAAATGTTAAAGATGAAAATCAAAAATACAAAAGTCAAATAGAAATAACCGCCTCTGTAAAGGCGGTCATTTGTCCAAATTATGTAATCTTTCTAGCTATTTGCAACGCTTTGCAGTATGTCGTTATACTTGGCTGCGACGTCACTACTTGTAAAGCTAATTGAGCCATCTACGATTTTCCAAGCCGACTTGTTTTTATTTAGATAATCAATCGCCTTGACCTCGACGCGGATTGTATCGGCTACGACCTTTAGCATGGAATCATAATCGTTGTGTAATTCTTTGTCGTCATAAAAAAGCTTAGCATTTTCGGAAAACAGGGCTGAATAGTTATCGCTCAGATCCTGACCGTCTATATATTCCTTAACGCTTTCTTCATTGTAAAGCTTTTTGTAGTCGGATGTTAGTGCTTCAATCTTTTTGGATGCCTTGTCGAGCTCTGAAATAGTAGCCTCAAGTTTGTCTCGATTCTTTTCC
This sequence comes from Candidatus Saccharibacteria bacterium UBA3225, assembly GCA_002363515.1. Lineage (GTDB taxonomy): Bacteria > Patescibacteriota > Saccharimonadia > Saccharimonadales > Saccharimonadaceae > UBA2834. The sequence continues at coordinate 894 of DEVX01000072.1, forward strand.
AGATATTTGCCTTCGAGTGAACTATAGACAGCCTCAGACTCTGCAATTTCTTCAATATCGTTAATGTTCTTCATGATATCGCCGACATACTTCTTGATACTCTTCTCGACCTTAGCGTAGTCTCCGGAACTAACGGTGCGGTCTAGAACCTCACTTATCTTCTGGTTGTCGCCTGCTGAAAAAGCCTCGTTTACTGCAACTATTTCTTTCTCGAAACGAGATTGTGCGGTAGCATTATTAATCATCACGCCAATTACCATTGCTGCCACTATTCCTAAGGCGCAACTAAAAATCATTACTTTGTTTGAGCGACCGCGCGTCTGGTCTTGCTGTTTTGTCATATCTAACACTCCTCCACGAATGTATATTAACTACATTATAACAGACTATAAAACAAACTGTGAATTATAGAGGTCGGCATAAAAACCGCCTTTTGCCATTAGCTGCTTATGATTGCCAGTCTCGATGATATTGCCTTCGTTCATGACAAGGATTAAATCGGCATTTTTAATCGTCGATAAGCGATGGGCGATAATGAAGGAAGTGCGCCCCTCCATTAGCTTATCCATTGCTTTTTGGACCAATTCCTCTGTGCGAGTATCGACGTTCGAAGTGGCCTCATCTAAAATTAAGAACGGCGCATCCTCGACCATACCGCGCGCAATCGTAATTAGCTGTTTTTGGCCAGCTGAAACTGATTCGTTCTCTGAAATATCGGTTTTTAGGCCTTTGGGACGTGTTTTAATGAAGTGACTAAGGCCGACCGTGTCGCAAATCTCCATGATCGTCGAATCGCTGACGTTTTTGTGGTTGTAGGCGATATTCTCACGAATAGTCCCACTAAACATCCACGTATCCTGCAGGACCATCGTGAACAGGGAATGGACATCGGCACGGGTCATTTCTTTCGTCGATATGCCATCAATACGGATGTCGCCGTCCTTGATGTCGTAGAACTTCATTAGTAGGTTAACCATAGTAGTCTTGCCGGCGCCAGTCGGCCCAACGATGGCTATTTTTTGCCCAGCTTTAGCTTTGGCGGAAAAGTCTTTAATAATTACTTTGTCATCATCGTAGCCAAACCTAACGTGATCGAATACAATATTGCCTTCGATATTATCTTTATTGATTCGACTCTTGATATTATGCTCGTCTGGCATTTCGTCCTCGTCGATAAACTCGAAAACGCGCTCGCTGGCGGCCGCCGCAGGTTGCAGCCCGCCTACGGCCTGCGCGATACGCGACAATGGCGACGAGAAGAGTCGTACGTAAGTCATAAAGGCAACAATAACGCCAAAGCTAATTGTTCCACTCATTGTTAGAAGTGCACCCGTCACGCATACCGCCACGTAACCCAAGTTGCCTGTAAAAGCCATAATAGGGTGCATCATGCCAGATAAAAATTGACTATGCTGATTTGCGAAACGAATCTTTTTGTTGAGCTTATCGAATTTTTTATCGGCTGTAGTCTTGCCGTCGTAGGCTTTTACAACTGATATGCCAGAATAAATCTCTTCGATATGTGCATTCATATTGCCAAGTTCGACTTGTCGTATTGTAAAGTATTTCTGTGATCGCTTTAGAATCATTGACATAAAAACGAACCCGAATAAGCTAGTTACGACCGCTACTAGGGCCATCGTCCAGTTTGTAATAATCATCATTACGAGCGAGCCTAGCAATAACGATCCTTCGCCAATGATTGCGCCGAACGAATTATCCATACTGCTAGATACCGAATCTACGTCATTAGTTACGCGTGAAAGTGTATCGCCGATCTGGTTGCGGTCGAAATATTTTAGGGGCAATTTATTTATCTTATGCGATATTCGATTGCGCAAATCTCGAGCGAAGCCGGTTGTGACGCGCGCCATTATGAAGCCTTCTAGGAATTCTAAAACCGCCGAGGAGATATATAGGCAAATCATAAATATTGCAGCGTTTCTGATTGCTTCAAAATTCATTTTAGGCTTAATTACCTCTTGGATAGAAGCTGGCATCTCGTCTATGGCCTTGTAGATTTTGGCCGCATCGTCTTGCGTAAAGTTTGTTGCGTTGCCTAGCTCTGATTGTATTTTTTGCATTGACTGCATAAAGGCAAGCTTATCTTCTTTTGTGATAGTTATGCCGTCAATCTCGCTGTCGTCAGTTGGTTTTTGCATTAGTTCCGTAGCTACATCGGACACCTTCTGGCGATCAAGCATCAATCCGGCGCTAATCCCGTCTGTAATTTCTGCTAATTTACGTGGCGCAATTACGCTAAGAATCGATCCTGCAATTGACATTATCATTGCAATCGTAATCAAGAAATAGAAAGGTCGCATCTCGGTAAGCATACGTTTTATAGCCTTACCGAAATTCTTTACTTTTACATCTTGGCCACCGCGACGACCGCCACCGTTAAACATTGAGCTCCTCCTTCGTTAGCTGCGAGAGGGCAATTTCTTTGTAAATCTCGCAATTCTTTAGTAACTCTTTATGGGTGCCATGACCAACGCATTTTCCTTTGTCGAGCACGATAATTTGGTCTGCGTGCATAATTGTGCCGATGCGTTGGGCGACAATTAACGAAGTGGCATCCTTCGTATATTCTTTTAATGCCTGACGCAATGCAGCATCGGTTTTGTAATCTAAGGCAGAGAAGCTGTCATCGAAAATATATATTTCTGGGTCACGTGCGACGGCGCGTGCGATTGCGAGCCTCTGTTTTTGTCCACCGGAAATATTTGTACCAGATTGTGCGATGTGGGCATTGTACTTCTTGTCTAGTTTTTCGATGAATTTTTTTGCTTGTGCCACTTTGGCGGCAGCTTGAATCTTGCGCTCATCCGGCTTACCGTTTTTACTATCGCCATATGCAATATTGCTAGTGACGGTACCACTAAAGATTACGGCCTTCTGTGGTACGTAGCCGAGCTTTTGATGTAGGGCTTTTTGTTTATAATCTTTTACGTTTACGCCATCTACGAAAACCGCGCCGTCTGTCGCATCGTAAAAACGCGGCACGAGGTTAATTAGCGTAGATTTTCCAGAGCCAGTCGAGCCAATGAATGCTACGGTTTGGCCTTTCTCGGCCCGAAAAGAGATATCTTTCAATAGATATTCCTCGGCGTCCGGATATTTGAAAGAGACATTTCGAAATTCGACCGTGCCAGTCTCGGTGGTATCATCATCGAAACTGCCGTCCTTTATCGTAATCTTTTCATCGAGCACCTCGTTGATGCGTTCGGCGGAAACTTGCGCGCGCGGAATCATCATGAATATCATCGCGACCATCAAGAAGCTCATAATTACGTGCATGGCATAAGTAGAAAAGACGACCATATCGCTAAAAACCGTCAATTTGTCGGCCATAATTGACCGACTAATGAGTGTTGCCCCAATAAGATAAATCGTTAAAGTGATACCATTCATAACCATGTACATCATTGGTGACATGACGCTTAAAACGCGGTCCACAAAACGGGTAGTGTCCGATACTTTCGTATTGACAACGTCGAACTTGTTTTCTTGATATTTCTCGGCGTTAAAGGCGCGCACGACGCGAATACCAGTCAGATTCTCGCGAGTAACGCTGTTTAGTCGGTCGGTTAACTTTTGTATAATCTTGAAGCGCGGAATTACTACCATCATTATAGTAATTACTGTAGCGAGCATTATTATAACTGCTACGCTAGTTGCCGTGCTCCATTGCCAACTTTTGCCAGATATCTTAGCGATGGCCCAGATTGCACTCATCGGTGCGCGTATTAGCATATTTGCGCCCATTGAAATTACTAGTCGCACCTGTGTCACATCGTTAGTTGTGCGCGTAATCAGGGAAGCGGTAGAGAATTTTTTGATTTCATTTACGCCCAAAGATTCAACCTTGTCGAAGATCTTCTTGCGCACAATATAGGTAAAATCGGCGCCTACATTTGAGACGAACCAGCCTGCAATAATGGTGGAAATAAGACTGCCAAATGCGCATAATAGCATCATGCCACCGTTTGCGAGGATGTCGCTCATCTCGCTACCCTCAGTCTGTACTAGGCGCGTAATCGTGGACATATATTCTGGCATTTTTAGTTCTAAGCCAACTTGGCCCGCAATAAATAGGATTGCTAGAGCAATGAACAAGAAGTCTTTCTTATGGAAATTTTTGAAAAGTCTAAACATGTATTCCTTTAAGTTTTTGAAATAAGCAATTTAAAGTATAACAAGAAAAGGCCACTATTTCTAGTGGCTTGCTAGTTGGGTATGCGTACTAAAAAATGCCCCAAAGTACAGTTTATGTTGTGATAACGAAACTGGTTTTGGGGCGTGAAATTGCTAGACCGTTGATTAGGTGTATGCTATCTGTTTGGCTGCTTACTCGTATTCGGGATAATCTTCGTCGTAGAAGTCCTCGTCCGCAAGGATGACCCCAACCACATACAGCAACGCAGCGATAAATGCGACGACAGCGGCTACTGCCCCAACTATATGTCTCTTCTTCATATTATTCCCCTCCTTTTTCGAAAAGAGCCTAGCAATTATTTAAGGTGCTGCTGTTCTGGGCGAAATGCTTTTGAACTAAGTTATAATAACATAAAAATAGCGATTAATCAAGAACAGCTCCGTCGGGAGGCGAAGCTGTTCTTACATTGATGTATTCGATGTGTTATTCTAGCGATCGCACCATTTTTATAAGCGCGTTGATTAAGTCATTTTTGCGACGCAGTTCTTCTTTCGCTTCACTTAGCTGACTATATATATCTTCGCTACGATGCCCGAAATCATTCTTTTCAGACTTAAGATATTCGGTAACCTTGTCTTCTTCTTCGTCTATGCGCAGGATGAGATTATTGCGCTCTTTGCGGCTCTGTTTGAGTAATTTTTCGGTGGAAGAAAGATAATCTACTAGCTCGGGGCTTAATTCGCGTTCTGCGCTGTGGGCGGTATGAGTTTTTGGCCGAAGCGGTGCTTGATCGCGGCGGATTGCTGGCTCATCGTCCGCGTCTGGATTCTGATTAAGCATTGGCGGCTCATTCCTTTCTGGCTCCGGGCTAGGGGACTGTTCATTTTGTTCGTTAGTCGAATCGGGGTTTGCAGAGGTGTCGGCCCCCAATGGGTCTTGGTAATAGTTGTTTGCGTTGTCCGGTTGTGATTGATTATTATTTGTGAAATCTTGCATTTTTGCCCACCTTTTATAGGATATGTTAGTTACATTTTAGCATAAGAATTATGCTATAATGCAAGAAAGCATTAATGGATCCAAATAATTTATGCCAAATTCTAGTAAAACTACTAAAACAAAAAACGAAAAAACATCTCATAAGCAAAGCCCAAAAAGCCTATCACGCAATGATGAAAGAACTTGCGCACGTCTTCGTATGATGGGTGCATTAATGGCTCTTGCCAGCGTCTTGATGGCGCTACTACCGATGATGTATTCGGGAATATACCGTTATATTTCTGCTCGCACCGGCAGATATGTGGATAACTTGGGTGTAACTAGTATAATTATGAGCGGTTTCGTCTCCGCATTATTATATTTCTTGTTTGGGCTTCATGTAATTCGCGCCGGAGAGCAAAATACGCGTTTAGTTCGCGGAGTATATAGATTTAACTTGGCCATAATGATTATGTCTATTATTGCTGGCGCATTATTATTTTTGCCATGGCCAGTTCCGACTTTTAAATTAATGATGATGCATATGGCTACTGCTAAATACATTGAACGAGGTATTATCCCGATGTTTATTATGATATTTGTTGATATGGCTCTGATTATTGGGCTGACTGCTTCCATATCTGGCATTTCATATACTTGCTTGGCGGATAAGAAAAAATAAGTCAGATATAATAATTATACCACATAAACGTAAATATGTCAATCGATACTAGCGGTTTAAAAATGTTTATGTAATAATGAAAAACATGAGGAAAGCTGCAAAAAACGGCAAGGCTTTAATAGTTGTAATAACGCTCGGAATAATCACTTTTATCGCGCTCGCGGCAAGTATTTATTTGTTAAGCCAGAATACTACCATTGCTCAGCTGTTTGGCGGGAGTGATAATGTTTACGAAAGCGCCCGCCTTGAACGCGTTACTATCAATGGTTACGAGATTGGGGAAACGTTGGCCGATGAAATCAAGTCATATCATGCTCAGGATGCGGATTTTGACTATTATTACGATAATGTAGCTTTTTGGAGTAATAAAGAAGGGGAGATTACTGGTTTAGGATTCTATTCGTTTAATACTCCCGAGGGCGAGAAAGTTACCGATATGAACGACTCAGACATACGCTATGAAGGCCGTCGTCTTGTAACTCTAGATGATTTTGAAGAAGCGTTCGGTATTGGTAAATATGCCAAAGAGGATGAATCTGAGACGGTAGTTTACCAGCAGGGCAACTATGAGATGACTATTCGATACGATGAAGAAGGCATAAAGAGCGTAACGCTGATTGAACAAAAATAGATAATTTCATTGGCGAGAATGGGGCTGGAAAATCGATCCTAATAGAAGCTGTTGCGGTAGCATTAGGTATGCTCGCCGAGGGTGAAATATTGCCAGGTTTAACTTAAACAAAAAACTAACTATCACTAGCTAGCAGTTAATCCTCTTTTGTGGCAGGGGCGGCAAGACTCGAACTCGCGACACCTGGTTTTGGAGACCAGTGCTCTACCAACTGAGCTACGCCCCTATGTACCAAGAAATTATAACACAACTACTCGAAAAATACCGCCTACGGCCGTAAATGATGCTATAATAAGCATAAGTACAAATAATTAAGGTGGGATAATGGACGCACAATCGCTTCATAAGCATACTGTTTCAGAAACGACTAAGCCGCGCTTGCGCGTGGGCTCTAAAGAAGGCCTAGATAACACGGAGACATTCTTTAGAAATGAGAAGCTCATTAAAGACGAAATCGACAAAGAAGAGCTGGATCAGGACGGAGACGGTTTTGTTTCGTTAATGGAAGAGTTAGATAGCGTAGAGGATGCACGGATTTCGGCTGAGGCTATCGAGGAGCGAACCCGTTCTGAAGAAGAATCAACATCGCCACAGGATGACCAGAAAAAAGACGATGAAGAAAACGCACTCCCCCAAGCGGCAATTCTTGACGTTAGCGGAGAAAGTCAAGTGACATTTAATCCCGACTTGTCACAAAGTACTCCAACTCCAACTCAAAAAATCAGCCACAAAACTCCAGTCGCTGAAGCGAAACCGGTCAAGGATAATACGACAGCAATCATTATGATTCTTTTAATAGCCATTTTGATTATTGCGGTTGCTATTTTCTGCGCGGTTGTTCTACGCGAAAACCATAATACTCATTCCAATACTCAACAAACCACAACGTCTACCACAACAACAGATGAGGATGAGTCATTAGTGACTCCTACGAAGAATAATGAGAACTTTGCCATGATAATTGGCACTTGGGTGCCCGTGTCGGATCAGAAGTCGTGTTTTGATATTGATGGGAATGGTCTAGTGTCCTGGCATGCGTCATGTGCAGACGATGCGTCGGATTATTATTTTGGTCAATCAAATATCTTCCGCGGCTCAGAAGCGCTTAATCGTGCTGGCATTAACATTGAGCGCGTAGCTCGTATGGTGGGACTAAAACCTGATGAGATAGAGTTAAGTGATGTATATTATATCGTCACAACTCCAGACGAACTCGTAATTGATGGACAGAGCGCGAATAGTCCTGAAGGCATACGTGTGCTATTTGTATTGACCGACGAAAATGAAGCCCATATTCACGACTATCGATACAATGAACTATATATCTCCAAGCGTAAAACGGAAGATTAATCCTTGAGAACATGCTAAAATTGTCGTGATATGTACGACAAGTTTTCGAATTTTATTAAAGACAAAAAGCATATTTGTATTATTCAAGCCGAAAATCCCGACGGCGATTCTTTAGGTGCTGCTCTCGCGTTGGAGGAAGCTCTATCCGAAAAAGAAGTGTCATTATATTGTCCAGTTGATATTCCTAAATACTTACGTTATTTTGAGGGCTGGAGCAGGGTGGACATTGAGTTCCCCTACAAAGCGGACGCGTTTATTATTGTCGATACGGCCAGCTCGACCCTCATTTCTAAGCTCCTTGACGATGCCGCCATTCGCAACTGTTTATATGCGGCTCCTGTATTAGTTATCGATCACCACGAAACGGCGCCAGACTTGGATTTTGAACACGAAGAAATAATCGAACCAGTGTCTAGTTGTTGTCTCTTGCTTTATCGTATTTTCAAGAGCCAAAAAACGACTATTTCGCCTCTTTGCGCGGAGAATCTATTATACGGCATCGAGTCAGATACGTTGGGGCTAACTTCTCAGTCGACTACCTCTGAAGACTACCGTGTGGCGGCAGAATTGATAGATGCTGGCGCAAAAGTTGCCGACATGGAAGAGCGCCGACGTGATTATATGAAGAAAT
>DEVX01000059.1 GCA_002363515.1 Candidatus Saccharibacteria bacterium UBA3225
ACGACGGCTGGCATACGAGTCATACCGCCAACCATGACAACATCGGCAATGTCGCTAGTTTTTAGATTAGCATCGTCAAGAGCTTTCTTGACTGGGCCATCTAGACGATCGAGAAGTGGCGCAACGAGCTCTTCGAGCTTGGCGCGAGTTAATGTCAATTCGAGATGTTTTGGACCATCCGCATCGGCCGTAATATATGGAAGGTTAATATCGGTTTCAGTAGCACTAGAAAGCTCTTTCTTGGCTTTCTCAGCCTCATCTTTAATGCGTTGCATGGCTGCCGCATCTTTGCGAAGATCGATGCTATTCTCCTTCTCAAACTCAGAAAGAATATAGTCGACAATCTTGTTATCAAAGTCTTCACCGCCGAGGTGAGTATCACCATTGGTAGCCTTTACTTCGAGAACGCCATCGCCAAGTTCAAGAACGGAAACATCGAAAGTACCACCACCAAGGTCGAAAACAACAATCTTTTCGTCCTCTTTTTTGTCGATACCGTACGCTAAGGCGGCGGCGGTTGGCTCTGGAACAATACGTTTCACTTCGAGACCGGCAATTTTGCCAGCGTCTTTGGTTGCCTGACGCTGAGAATCATCAAAGTAGGCCGGAACGGTAATGACAGCTTCGGTGACCTTTTCGCCCAAGAAAGCCTCTGCGTCGGCCTTAATCTTTGAAAGAATCATGGCGGAGATTTCTTCTGGAGTCATTTCCTTGTCGCCAAGCTTGACCGCCACGCCAGCGCCCTTACTGACAATCTTGTACGGAAGGATGTCGATATCATCTTTAACTTCTTTATCGCTGAACTTGCGGCCGATTAAACGCTTAATGCCATAAATGGTGTTTTCTGGGTTAGTCACGCGCTGACGTTGCGCGACCTTACCGACTAGACGGTCGCCTTTCTTCGTGACAGCAACTACGGATGGCGTAGTGCGATCACCTTCACTATTTGTAATAACCTCTGGTTTGCCGGCTACCATATAAGCAAATGCCGAGTTGGTCGTACCGAGGTCGATGCCGATAATTTTACTCATTTGGATTTTATCCTCCTTGAATTATAAACGAAATTATGTCTTAGCACTCGCACCCAGTGAGTGCTAATTTGTAATCATTGTAGCGCGTTAGCACTCTAGTGTCAAGTCTGCTAAACAGGGGGTGAAGCTTAAAAAGTTATAATTCTTCGAGATATTCTATGAAGTTTGGGATAGTGAGAAGATACCCACCTAGCCCAGCACCAATCGTAGCGCAAATCAAATCAAACATCGTATCGTCAACGCCAACTGAAATTAGCTGTTGCATACTCTGTCCCAAAAGCTTGTCGCAGCCAAACTCGAAGAATTCCCAAAGAACGGCGATTGCTATCGAAAAGAACATGATAAACATTACCTTGAAAAGCTTAGGGCTTTTATTTACCTTGAAGTAAACGAGAGCATAATGTCCGACTAGCGCAGAAAAGACTCCCGAACAAAAATGTACTGTTTTGTCGAAATACGGGACAGTCTTATATAAATCCATACATATGCCCATGTCTAATGCTACAAAGATAAAAGCATAATATAGAAGTTCTATTCGAAAGGCGAATTTACACTTGAACACTTTCTCGACTATATTGGGGATAAACGGCAAGAAGAGACCCGCCAAGAAGCCACCATATTTACTATAGCCAGGATCCACAAGACAGCGGATGCCAGTAAGAATCGCATAGACAAGCAGGCAAAGCTTAATGGCAATTAAAAAACCACGACGAAGTTTCTTCATTTATGCACATATTTTAGCATATTTACTGGCGTGTTAAGATAAGTATATATGCTTACTTCTGCTAGCCTGCAGCTGATTGCTATTGTTACTATGTTTATTGACCACTTGGGCGTATATATTTTTCATAGCCCAATTTGGATGCGTGCGATTGGTCGCCTCGCAATGCCGTTGTATTGTTTTATGCTATCGGAAGGTTTTTTGCATACCAAAGGTAAACAGCGGATTCGTTATTTTGGTAGATTGTTGGCTTTTGCTTTTATCTCACAATTGCCTTTCGATTTGGCCCATTATGCCGCATCGGGTGGACAGCTATCGGGACTACCGCTTCATCTATCCGCCGGGCAGATGGAATATAAGCTATATCTCAATGTAATTTTCACCCTACTCTTCGGTTTCATAGCTATGTCGGCCATAGAATATGGTGGATGGACGGCGATTTATCTGTCAATCTTATTGCTCTTCGCCGAAATACTAGGCATGGATTATGGGGTGTATGGAGTATTGTTAGTAATAAACTTCTACTTGTGTTCGAGATTCTTGAAGGGCGAAAAATTAAAGATTGGGCGGATGTTTGGCTATATGTTCAGCTTATTTGTGCCCATGACCCTCATGGTCATAATCGAGAATAAACCAATGCAATTATTCTCGCTGCTCGCAATTTTTCCAATCTTAATGTATGGTGGCAAGTTGGGGCATCGTTTACCGAAATGGTTTGGCTATATTTTCTATCCAGCGCATTTGATGGCGATCGCCATAATATGTTTTTTACTTCCGACGTAAGATGGCTAAACTTGCACGCAAACTAAAGTCATATTCTTCTGAATGATTGTCGAGAAATTCGCCTACGGCTTTGGTTACTCCTGGCAATTCCGCATTGCGATAGTCATGGACTATAATAACCCCACCACTCACCATGCGCGGTGCAACCTTCTCAAAACTAGTTTTAATTGACCGATAGAAGTCACCGTCAAGTAATGCGAATGAAATTTGACTAGGCAAGTCAGAATCGTCGAGCTGGTCGAACCACTTTTTCACGATAACTGGGTCGGGAAGGCTCAACTTTTTGAATTTATGCGCAACAGTTTCTGGTGACACCTTTAATTCGCCAGCTTTAAAACGCCAGCCTGCCGCAGATTGATCTTCGGGAGCTTTTTCGGGCAATCCTTCAAAGGAGTCGTAAAGATAGAGCCATTTATCTGGCGTATTTTTTAAAGCCTCCGCTAGTAATACCGACGTATCGCCAGCATAGCAGCCGAACTCTACAACATCGCCAGGGATGACCATAGTCTCATCTAGCTCCTGCAAAATAATGTCGGTTTCTCGGTTTGGAATTTGAAGATCTTTCATGCTAGTTAATAAAGTTGATATCTTTCATGAGCTTGCCGAAAGCTTCCTGAAACTCTTCGACAGTGCCAGAATTATCAATGTAATAGTCGGCGATAGCGATTGGCCCGCCTTTTTCGAGGTTTTCAATCTCGGCGCGGTCACGCTCAGCAACAGCCTGCGCGTCGAATGGGCGATCTGGACGCTCAGCAACGCGCTTGCGACGTAGAGCTTTTGGCGTAACGATAGCGACAACTGTCATTTCGGTCGGCCATTCCTTGCGTAGAATCTTATATTCCGTCCAGCTATAAAGTCCGTCAAGTACGATATGCTTTTGACCAGCCTCAATCAGTTTTTTAGCCTCCCGAATAGCACGCAAGACTACGAAATCCTTGCCTTCTTTCTGGCGGATCTCCTCACGGAATCTCTTCTCACTCTCGCCATCTTCCGTGCGCGGAATGCCCGCCTCCTCCATGGCCTTATAGATAATTCCGCCAAAGTAGACTTTTGGAACGCCGCGCTCGGTTAAATACTCAATCGCCGTTGATTTACCGCTGCCGCACATTCCAACTACGGCAACAATCTTGATATCTTTGCTATCTTTGTCCATATTAAAATTATACTACATCGATATTCGCGCTCCCCGTTAAGCGGTTCTGCCGTATGCTTTTGCAAAGTTTGACACCATGTCCGAATATTTAAGACTTAAAGCGGCCGAAGATAACAGATTGAAGGTTACGAAAAAAGAAGTGCCATCCCTGATGATGAGTCATTTTTTGGGTCCGAATTTTCTGGACATTATCGTATTATTCAAATAAGGCTAAATGGCGCCAAGTACACGCGACCAGAGTTCATCAACAACGGATTTATTCATATTGCCAACGGCGGCGAGGCCAGAGATTCCAGATTGCATGAATTCACGAGCGAGACTGACGATGGTGCCCTTATCAATAGCATCAATCATCTTCGGCGCCTCGCTAAGCGGTTCATAAGTATTAGTAGTAATGTACTCGCGCATATAATAACTGCTAATTTGGTCGGCAGTCTGAGCGAGCATCTGATGGCGGCCAAGAGCATAAGTTTTGGCGGCACTGATATCCTCTTCGCTAACGTCACCATTAATAACTCGTGCCAACTCTACAGCAATCAAGTCAAACAATTCTGCGGCATTCTCATGATTTACCTCGCCGTCAAAGTCCCAAGTGCTGCTCCACTTATCGCTTTCAGTATTCGAACCAATACCATAGACAATGCCACGTTTGCGAGCGGCGCCAAATATTTTGCTACTCATGGTGCCATTTAGAATATGGTTGAGACAGCTCATAGCATATTGCTCTTTTGGCTCGAGCGGACGCTGAATGATGAAAGAAAAGCCGAAACATACATTGGCGGCATCCTTACGGCGAATTAATACCGGACTCGTTCCGACGAACGCGCTAATCGGCACTTCAAACTTTTCGCCAGGCTTTAAGTCCCAAGTTTCGAGCATATTAATAATCTTGCGCTTGCGGCCACGCAGACTGCCGCAAATAATAAATTGCATATTTGAAGCAGTATGCGTGCGGCGATGATGCTCGCGCACATCTTTGAGCTCAATATTGTTAATGGTCTTTAGGCGTTCGGAATATGTTAGCACCTGTTCGCCAAGAGCCTGTTGTAATTTTGGCCAGATTAGACGAGCATAGTCATTCTGATATCCCGTCAGCTCAGAGCGTACATTTCCTTTTTCGCTATTGAGCTCTTCTTCATTAAATTTAGGCTTAGCGATTGCTAGTTCTTGCAAACGCAAGATACGATCCCATTCAAAATCTGCGCATTCCGCCTCATAGGCGATGAAATTGTCCGAGGTCCAGGCATTATGATATGCGCCGTTTTTTGTGAACTCGGATTCATAAGCCTGCTCGTCTTTAAATTCAGCATTGCGACCAAAAGCCATGTGCTCCATTAGGTGGGCCACTTCATAAATATCCTGTCTCTTTACGAATTTATTGCCGGCGCGAAAAACAACCTTCAGATTAATTACCTCTGAACTAGGGGCATCTATAAGTAGACCGCGTGCGCCATTTTTCAGACGCACTTCTTCAATGGAGTGTTTCATACGTTTCTTTAGTAGTGACTGCTTGTACTTGACTTTCACGCAATAATATGATAATATAATAGTATCGCTGAGAACGCGGCCTGATTTGGTCGCGTTCTTTTTTGCATTTTAGTTAACGACGGCCTTTTTTCTTATTCTGGCGAGATTTCTTCTTACTCTTTCGCGCTTGATTACGCTTCGCATTGCGGTTTGTATTCTTTCCAGTAGCGGTCGCACGACGTTCGGCGGGCTTGCTGACGCCATGTTCATCCTTCGTAAATTCATCGTCGAGATTCTTTTCGCCGGCGGAGATCTCATTTACACCCTTTTCCGTAGCGGAATCGGCCATCTTAGTGAGCTCGGTTTCATATTTATCGTCGGAAACTTCGGCGACATCTTGCGGCCTGATTGAGAGGAGAATATGCATTACCTCTTCGCGCAAAGCGCGTTGGAGGCCATCAAAGAGCTTCTGGGATTCCGAGCGATACTCTACGAGCGGATCACGTTGACCAACGGAACGCCAGTGAATGCCCTCGCGGAGATGCTGCATATTTTCAAGGTGTTGCATCCAGAGAGTATCGAGGACGTTGAGGTAAACCTCGCGCTCAATTTTGTGCATGGTTTCTTCGCCAAACTCAAGCTCTTTATCATGATACATTTCTTCAACTGCCGCTAGAGCTAGACGATTGCGGTCTTTCTCTTTGCGCATGAGGCCAATTGTATCAATTAAATCGTCGTCTAAATCAAAGACGCGTTTGAAGTTTTCGGCAAACTTCTTGTTCACGCGAGAGCTAAATTGGACTAATTCGGCAATTTCTTCCTTGTAGAGACGAATGATTTCTGGATGAATATTATCGCCATCAAGAATCTTGCGGCGCATCGTGTAGACTACTTTGCGGTGACGGTTAATGACGTTATCGTACTGAACAACGTTTTTGCGTGAGTCGAAATTGAAACCTTCTACGCGTTTCTGAGCCTGTTCGAGCGTTTTACTAATAGTACGGTTGCGAATCGGCATGTCGTCATCAATACCAAGACGCTGCATAAGCATAGCAATGCGGTCGCCCTGGAAGATACGCATAAGGTCATCCTCGCAAGAAACGAAGAATTGCGTAGTGCCAGGATCGCCCTGACGACCACCACGACCACGGAGCTGATTGTCGACGCGGCGAGAATCATGACGGGCGGTACCAATCACAACGAGGCCACCAAGATCGGCGACGCCTGGAGCGAGCTTAATATCCGTACCGCGACCAGCCATGTTAGTCGCAAGAGTGACGGCACCTTTTTCGCCAGCTTTAGCAATAATCGCCGCCTCACGCTCATTATTCTTAGCGTTTAAAATCTCAAACGGAATGCCTTGTTGCTCAAGATATGAGGCAATCATTTCGTTGTTTTCGATAGAATCGGAGCCAATTAGTACTGGTTGGCCTTTTTCATGGTACTCTTTGACCTCATTCGCAATTGCCTTTAACTTGGCAGCCGTAGTGCGATAGATGAGATCATCCTTATCGACACGAATAATAGGCTTATTCGGTGGAATCTGAATAACGTCAAGGGCGTAAATTTGCTGGAACTCTTCAGCTTCGGTGAAGGCGGTACCAGTCATACCGGAAAGTTTGCGATAGAGGCGGAAGAAGTTTTGGAAGGAGATCGTGGCAAGAGTGGTAGACTCTTGGCGAACAAGTACGCCCTCTTTTGCCTCGATAGCCTGATGGAGACCTTCGTTGTAGCGACGCCCCTGCATGAGACGGCCGGTATGTTCGTCGACAATGATAACTTCGCCAGAGTTGGTTACGACATAATCCTTATCGCGATGGAAAAGGGTTTCGGCACGAAGAGCCTGTTCAAGATGATAAACGATGCGCGTATTATCAGTCGAATAGAGAGTGTCAATACCGAGAATCTTCTGAACTTTTTCAACACCTTCGTCGGTTAGGGCAACCGTACGGCGCTTTTCGTCCACGACATAATCTTCATTAGCAAGCTGTGCGCAAACTTTGGCAAACTGATAGTAGCTCTCTGGGTTATCTGCGGCTGGCGCGGAGATGATCAACGGCGTGCGGGCTTCATCAATCAAAATCGAGTCTACCTCATCGACGATAGCGAAGTTAAGCTCGCGCTGACGAAGATAGTTTGCGTCTTTGACCATGTTATCGCGAAGATAATCGAAGCCGAATTCATTGTTCGTGCCGTAGGTAATATCGC
>DEVX01000073.1:0-11205 GCA_002363515.1 Candidatus Saccharibacteria bacterium UBA3225
CACCAAAAAAGAAAAATAACACCCTCATAATAGTTATCGCAATCTTATGCATTGCCCCTATTTTCGCTTTCGGAATCGCTATTTTCTTTATTTTTACTTCTTCGAATGACCCAACCGACCCAACGACTAGTCAAGATACGCCACTCCCCAATCGAGACGAACCAACTAAGGAAAAAGTGATCGCCGATAATCCAGTTTCTGGCACATGGAATTGTGCCTCCGGCACTGGCAGCACTAACGATCGAAATAACTTTAGGACCACCCTCGAGTTAAAGCCTGATATGACTTTCCGATACGGCCAATACGGCGACCTATCTAATAATCACTACGGCGGTACCTACACCTACAAAGACGAAAACAAGCAAACCGCCGACGGGAGTTATAAATACTACATGCTCTCGTTCGACGCAGACGAATATATCTTAGACGGGGTCGATGCTGACGCCTCCAAGGTTGACCTAACTGATATGGAAATGGGCATCACTGAAACTTCCTCTGGCAAGCAAGCCATTACTATTTTCGTCTCCACATACAATATGTACTATTGCTACAACGACGATTAGCCTTCCCTATTCATGCATACCCCTATAAAAGATGGTATAATATAAAAATCACTAACTAAAAGGAGTATTCATGAAATTATCCGAAGAACTCCAGTGGCGCGGTTTTGTTGCCGAACACACACTGGACCAGATATCAGACTTAGACAAAGCTCCGCATAATTTCTATTGGGGCACCGACCCAAGCGCCGATTCTCTACATATCGGCCACCTCGCTGCTCTAATGATGTGCGCATGCTTCGTTCGTCACGGCTATACTCCTTACTATCTTGTCGGCGGCGCTACTGGTCAGATTGGCGACCCTAAGGATACTGTTGAACGCGACCTTAAAGGTCTCGACGAAATCGAGAAGAATAAAGTCGCTCTCGCCAAACAGATCATCAAAGTTACTCACTCGCCAGAAGGTACTCAACTCGTAGATAACTACGATTGGTTCAAAGATATCAAATTCTTGCCATTCTTGCGCGAAATCGGCAAAGCCTTCAGTATGACCCAGCTCCTCGATCGCCAATTCGTCCAAAAACGCATCGGCGAAGGCGGTTCCGGCATCAGTTATGCCGAATTCAGCTACACCCTTATTCAGGGCTACGACTTTCTCCATCTCTTCCGTACGTACAATATCGACCTTCAGCTTTGCGGTGCCGACCAATTCGGTAACTGCACTAGTGGCATTCATCTAATTAAGCGTCTCGAAAACGCCGAAGCTAATTGCTACTCTTGCCCACTTATTATCGACAAAGTCACCGGTCGCAAGTTTGGTAAATCCGAAGGTAACGCCGTCTGGCTAGATGCCGAAAAGACATCCATTTTTGATTTCTATCAATTCTGGCTCAATCAATCTGATGAGGCTCTTGAAGATTATTTCAAATACTTCACTTTCATCATGCCAGAAGAGCTCAAGCAAATCCTCGCCGAACATGCCAAAAATCCCAGCGCACGTTCCGGCCAAAAACGCCTCGCTGAGGAAGTTACCAAAGTTGTTCACGGCGAAGAAGCCGCCAAACAAGCCACCAAAATCACCGCCCTGCTCTTCGGCGATGGTAAAATTACCGACCTCAACGATTCCGACCTAGACCTCTTGGCTAAAAGTTTCCCTACTACCAAGATCGGTGCTAAACTCATCGACATTCTTGTTCAAACTAGTCTCGCTTCCAGTAAAGGAGAGGCACGCAAACTCATCGCCAGCAATGCCATCTCCATTAATGGAATCAAAGCGACGGAAGACCAAGTTATTGAGAAAACCAGCCTTATCAAAAGAGGCAAGAATAAATTCGCCGTAGTCCGCTAATACTTACTTCTTATCCGTGAAATCTTTTACGCTAATCGCTATATTAGCATTTGCATTTTGTTTATTTTTTGAAGTTCGCCATGAAACTCGCTGTAGCTATGCGTATATCATTATGCAAGTCCTTAGCTACTGCACCCGTTTCTTCTTCGCCAACAATGGCGTAATGCATAAAACCAGCAACGTTACCGCAGCAAAAAACGCAATCAATTTATAACTAAACCTCTTTCTTGTAATTCATATGATAGCATAAGCTTTAATAAGCATAAAAATACTAATAATACGATAATATTGACTTTTTACATGAAGTATGCCATAATAGCTATGTGTCACAACGCTTTGTATTTCAAAGCGTACAACAAGATCTTATAGAAAGGAGTAAAAAATGGCGAACATTCACGTAATCTGTAACGCTCCGTCGAAGTACATGGGCAAAGCCTCTACAAGGCGAAAACCCAGCAACAAAAAGTAATCTGCTCCTCAGGCTCCGCCGTACGGCGAGGCCTTTTTTTGCATTGAAAATAAGCATAAAATATATAATTACTATTGACATTTCTAAGAAAGTATGCTAAAATGACCTCATACGCTGCAAAGGCGGTGTAAGTATTTTAATAGACGTATTGTTCAGTATTAAATGCTTCTCCTTTTGCTTCCCTTTTAGTCGAGCATCGAGCGCATCATTTTTCGCTAAATGACGCGTTTAATACTCGGCTAAAGTGGCAAGCCGATTCCCGTACTCAATTCCGAGACGGGTATCTATTTAATAAGGAGGTTATCATGGCGAGAACACCGTATCTGTCAATCATCAACAGAGTCTTTTATATCGATCCTCAGGGAATGAAGCGGACCCACATCGTGGGCCTGAACCGCCCCACTGCCCAGAATGAGATCTCAACGATCCATGCAAAGTGTCCCGGAGCAATCATCGTGCTGCAGCAGGACAACAACAGGGCGATTCAGATCGTCCCCGGATCTGGTGCAGTCTCTGAGGCTGCAAAGAAGAAGTTGATCGAGGAAATCGACAGCTGGGCCCACGATCTGCAGAACAAAACATACTATCCGTCGGTAGCAGACTGGGCCATTGCGGCTGGAAACACTGTATGTGTAATCCAGCCCCCCGCCAAAAGCGCTATCACAGAAGACCAGATCAAAGGTCTCAAAAATTCGATCCAGGCCTGGATCGAAAACATCGTGAACGCGCCCGCGCAGCAGCCCAGCGGCCAGCCCAATCCCGGAACAGGCACCAATGGCGGCACTCAGGCGCCCGCACAGCAGCCCAATCCCGGAACAGGCACCAATGGTCAGCCCAATCCCGGAACCGGCGGCGGCGCTCAGCCCAACGGTCAGCCCAATCCCGGAACAGGAACCAATGGCGGCACTCAGGCTCCTACTGATCCTCTCGGGGGATTTACCCCCATGCAGAGGAAGGGGTATGAAGAAACCATGAGAATGATCGAGGGGATCTGCGGCTGATCCGCGCCCTTCGGGGCACACCAAAATGCAACTGAACACGTCTATCACCCCCCTCTTCCGCCAGGAAGAGGGGCTTTTTCTTGTTTTCGCAAGCCGGCAAGCCAATCGTATAATAATGCAAAGATTCCGTAGAAACCTTTCACTGAATAAGTTAAAATACTTACATATAATCAGGAGAAACTATGAAGAAAGTTTTAGCATTCGACGTTGACCAAACCTTAAATATCGCCAAGACCCCCATCCCAAAGGAAATCGCCGATCTCCTCACACAATGTCTTGACCATTTTGAAATCTGCCCAATTTCTGGCCAAAAATTTGACCAATTTCTCGTTCAAATCGTCAACGAACTCAAAGATGCCACTCCGAAACAACTCGAGCATCTTCATCTCTTCGTGGCTCAAGGAACCCAATACTATCGCTACGACTCCAAGAAAAAAGATTGGCAACAAGTCTACAGCTATCCCCTCACCGACGAGCAGGTCACAAAAATTAGCGAAGCTATCGAAACTGCCGCTAAAGAACTCGGGTACTGGGAAGCCGACAAGCTCGCTAAGGGCGACGAAATTATCGAAAACCGCCTCTCTCAAGTCACCTTTTCTGCCCTCGGTCAAAAAGCTGGTACTGAAGCTAAATACGCTTGGGATCCAGATTGCAAAAAACGCGAAGCTATCGTCAAGCGCTGCAAAGAACTTGCTCCAGAATTCGACTACGAAATCGGCGGCACCACCTCAATCAATGCTATTACTCCAGGCATGAATAAAGTATTCGGCATGACGCACCTTATGGAAGAACTTAAAGTTGAAAAATCTGACATTCTCTACTTTGGCGATATGACCCAACCTGGCGGCAACGATTACCCAGTCGTTCAAATGGGCGTAGATACCATCACCGTCCGTAATCACGAAGATACAGCCTATTCACTACGTGGCATTCTTGGCCTAATTAAATAGCTCATGCTAAAATAACTTTATGGAGAACACGAATTATTTTGGAAGAGTCTGCCGTTTTTTGGGTAGAATCAGCCTTTTTGCCGGCTTTATTCTAGGTATCGGCATCGGCACATTATTAGTAATTAATCCTTTTATCTCTATCGGCGGCTCAAGAAATATCTTCAAAATAATCTCTTCCACCACTTATCCACAAAATCCAACCTCCACCTCCCCTCGTGGCGTCGTCCTATTCTTTGCACAAAATGAAATACTCAGCTGGATCGTCACGGCCGTTATTATCGCCACAATGCTCCTCGCGCTTTATTACCTCTGCCGCAAATACAATGACGTTGTCCGCAATGTCATCGCCAATATCTCCAAACATACCAAAATGCCTATTCACATGACCGAACTTGGACTAACCTTAATTATCTGGTCTATTGTTATTTTAATGTTAATCTTTAGCTTCCCTCTTGCCGCATCCCTCCTTATCTTTTCTTTCATCTTTAACGAACTCTTCTTCCTCTTTGGGTGGATTTCTTACGGCATGCCAGATTATAAAATCTAATACATGTGTTTATCTAGCTTATGCTAAAATATAAGTATGACTAGTCCCAGAAAAACTTATATTATCGCTAACTGGAAAATGAATTTCACTCCTGGCGAAGCCAGCCTATATTTGCATCGCCTCGAGAAACGCATCACTCCATCACGTAACGTTCAAGTTATTCTGGCCCCATCCACCGTTGCGCTTCAGCCACTCTCGCTACAAATCAACCGTCGCCAATTCAAGCTCGCCGCTCAAAACTTTTACTGGCGCGATTACGGCGCATATACTGGCGAAACTTCCGTTTCGCAGCTCCGCGGATTCGTAGATTACGCTATCGTTGGCCACTCCGAACGTCGTTACGTTTTTAACGAGTCCGAAGAAGATATTGCCAAAAAAGTAGCCGCTGCAATCCGCAACAATCTCACTCCTATTCTCTGCATCGGCGAAACAGCAATGGAACGCAAGGATGGCGAGACTGCCGCTGCTATTTATAGCCAACTCATCAACGGTCTCCATGAAGTTAGTAAAGAAGATATCTCAAAAATTATTATCGCGTATGAACCAGTTTGGGCAATTTCTAGCAACAAAAACGCTCGCCCAGCCAAGCCTGCCGATATCGACGAAGCGCAAATACTGATTCGCAAACATATTTCTAAACTTTTCGGCAAAACCGCCAGCGAGCAGGTTCCAGTGCTCTACGGCGGATCGGTCAATTCCGACACTGCTGGTGGATACCTTTCAATTAACGGTATCGATGGCCTACTAATCGGGGGCGCCAGTTTGATAGCAGACTCATTCTGTGCTATCGTAGAAACAGCAAAGGGGATGAAAAAATATGAGTAGTGACAACATCGATTACGCAGAATTAGACAGAGCTGTCAATGAAGCCATGCGCACACAGCCCAAATCTTCAGGCTCTCGTTCTACTGCCGCAAAAACAAAAGCCGCTGCAGCCACTCCTCGCCCCGCTCCACGTCCACAAAATCACGGTCACATTATGGATTTTGCACCACGCAATATTCATAGTCACACCCAGGTGCGTCCAGCTCAAACCACTACCACTGCTGCGCGGCCAATCGTAAAGCGCCCTGCTGTTCAACGGCGCCCCATCACCTCTACCGTTCCGCAACGCTCTGTTGTTAGGCCAACTACCCGGGTAGCCACAATCCGTAAGGCCACCCCTGCTCCAACTTCGAATCCAACCCCAAGAACAACTGCTAGCGCCGAGAAGCCAGCAATGTCCGCTACCTCAACGCGCCCAAGTGTGGCAGCAAAAATTCAGCAAAAACAACAGCGCGCCGCTACCCCCGCACCACAAGTTCCCACCCGCACAAAAGCGCCCAAAGAAGCTCCTGATGCCAATAGTTATTCCCTCGGCGGACGCTCACCATTCTTAGCAGACACCAAAGTCGAAAAACGGCCACTCGGAAACAATATTCCTGAAAATAGCGCCACATCAATTCAAAGTACTAAAAATATCTACAGTCAAAAGAATCCTGCCAAAGCGCCTGTGGCAAAACGTAAAAAACACACCGTCACCGAGGCGCCAAAATCACATTCCGGCTGGCTCTGGTCCTTAATTGTCATTCTAGTTATCGCTGCCGGCGCTGGACTTGGATACGTCGCTTATCTGATTGTCTTTGCTAATCAGCTTTAAATCTGATATAATCTAGGTACGCCAGAAATTTTTTGGCGCGTCTACTTCGCATGGTGGGTATAGCTCAGCTGGTTAGAGCGTCGGTTTGTGGCACCGAAGGTCGGAGGTTCGAACCCTCTTACCCACCCCATGTAGCAGAATACGTAGTATAATAAATTACATAACTCATGCGAGTTTCATATAACGGTTATTATGTGAGTTTTCCAAACTCAACATGAGAGTTCGACTCTCTCAACTCGCACCAAAGCATAAAACAAAAAAGATACCCGCAAGGGTATGTTTTTTGTTTTATTCTATGACGGGTTCGAGAGAGGCGAACGTAGTTCGTGCTAGAAGGAGCTGAGCGAAGCAAAAATGCTTGCATTTTTATTTCCGAAGCGACGCACTAGCAGGAAGCCGAACAATCGCGAGGCGCTCTCTCGAAAACCGCCCCAAAACCCACAAGGGTATGTTTTTTGTTTTATTCCATGCAAAGGTTCGAGAGAGGCGAACGTAGTTCGTGCTAAAATACTCATGTATAATTAACCTATGAAAAATGACGTAAAAACCACTAGTCGCAAAGACATTCTAATCCTATTCCTTATCACAATCTCCATCATATTAACTGTCACAGCCCTTTCGTTAGCGATTATTAGCACAATTAATAGACAACAGCCTAGCAACATCCCTCCCAGCTCAGACGACGACTCCTTAATTCAAAATAAACCATCTTCTTCAAACCAGCAAAACCATATATCGGATGACGTTTCAATCGCAAACCATTTCATTCCAGCCAACGAAGATAATGGCAATATTGCCGATCACATTCGTGGCAATGCCGACGCAAAAGTCATCGTCATTGAATACTCAGACTTTCAATGCCCCGGCTGCGCCTTATTCGCGTCATATCTCCCTCAAGTTTACTCAAAATATAAAGACAATGTCCTCTTCATTTCTCGAAATTATCCGCTATCTATGCATCAAAATGCTCGCCCCGCAGCTATCGCTGCCGAAAGTGCCGGCCTACAAGGATATTACTGGCAAATGTCTGAAATTCTATTTAGTAACCAAGATCAATGGTCAAACCTATCCGGGGACGAATTAACCAATACTTTTAGTGAACTATTCCAAAAAGTAGCCCCAAAAGGCAATATTGAAACATTCAAAAAACACCTTAACGACAAAAAACTTACCCAGAAAATCGATTTTGACCACAAACTCGCAAAAACAGCACATCAGATCTCATCTACTCCGTCATTTTTCGTGAACGGAGAGCGTGCTGATATTATTCACGGCACCATGAAAGATGCAATTTCAAACCTAGAAAAAATCATCGATTCAAAACTGGCAGAATAGAAAAAACTACCTTACGCCAAGTCGCTAGCGACGCGGTTCACTTCCTCAATCGTTGTCAGACCAGTCAAAGCTTTCAGCATACCATCTTGACGCATCGTAATAGCGCCCTTCATCTTTGCGACACGCATAATATCACCAGAGGTAGCGCGCGCCACAATCAGCTTCTGAATATCATCGTCAACAGAAATCGTCTCATACAAACCAGCACGTCCTTTATATCCATTCGGCGCCTCTTCGGAGGCAATTCCCTTCACTAACGTAAAGCTCTTCGAATTCGCTACAGGGAGACTACCGTATCCGCGCTTTTCACTTACCTCTGGCACTTCACCCTGAGATTGTGGCAATAATCCACCCACGACGCCTTTTATCATATTCGTCTCCATCTCACTCGACTGATAAGTTTCTCTGCGCTCCGCTACGCGGCGCACCAAACGCTGACCAATCACCGTATTCAAAGTCGAAGCGATCAAGAACGGCTCAATTCCCATATCAAGAAGACGTGGCATAATACCTGCGGCAGAGTTGGTGTGTAGTGTCGAAAATACCAAGTGCCCCGTCAACGCTGCCTGTACAGCCAGGTTTGCCGTCTCGCCGTCGCGAATCTCACCTACCATTACTACATCTGGGTCTTGACGCAAGATTGAACGCAAACCCGAAGCAAAGGTTAAGCCCGCATCAACGTTAATCTGAATCTGATTAACGCCATCCATCTTATACTCAACTGGGTCTTCCAGTGTAACAATATTAATCGATTCATCTTTGATTCTCTTGATCAACGCGTAAAGCGTAGTAGACTTACCAGAGCCAGTCGGACCAGACGTCAAAATCATACCGTTCGGTTTACTAATTCCTTGCGTGACATCCTCCAATGCCTTACCAGTCATACCCATCTTCTCGACATCCATCGAGGTTCCAGATTTATCCAAAAGACGAATAACCACCTGCTCACCCCAAACCACCGGCGAGGTTGCAATACGAAGATCAATCGTATTACCATTCACGATTACAGCAAACTGACCGTCTTGCGGAATACGATGCTCGTCAATTTTCAGCTTTGCCATAATTTTAATACGCGAAACTAAAGCTGCCTCGATAGATTTTGGCAACTTCATTGTTTGACGAAGAACGCCATCAATACGCATCCGAATAACTAAATCATGCTCTAGCGGCTCAATATGAATGTCAGATGCTTTCGACTTTGCTGCATAATCCAAAATAGAACTCAAGGCCTTCGATATCGGCGAATCTTGTGTAATCGTCTGCGCATTCGACGCATCCGCCGCGTTCTTTTGCGCCTCCTCCTGCTTCGCTACTTTATTAACGTCCTTAAGGTCTGCCATATACTGCGCCAACGCATTCTGCACACCCGCCTCAGACGTCATTATCGCCTTAATTGGCATTTTAACTAAAGTAGACAAATAATCCATTCGCTGAATATTAGACGTATCTAATACAGCAACCACTAATTGACCATTTTGTTCATCTAGAGGAACTACTTTTGAGCGCTGAGCAACATCCTGCGGTATCTTCAACAGTTTATCCTTATCGAAACGGACATTACGCAAATCTATATAAGGGCTACCTATTACAACTGCCGTAGCATGCTGAATACAGTCATCGGTTGCCACATTCTTACTACGCAAAACTGCCAAAATTGGCTGCCCAGTTTTTGCAACCTCGTTATAGGTCTTCTTAACCAAGCCTGCATCAGCAAGCCCGTTCTCGACTAGAAGGCCGACAATTTTGTCTTGTAGCTCTTTATTGAGGAGCATCTATACCCCCGGATTATCATCTGGATTAGGATTATCGCCACCATCTTCAGGCTTGTTATCGTCCTCTTTCTTTGGCACACAGCGCTGAGATGCAACGTCCCAATCTTCTTCTTCGGAACACTGACCAATAATAACTTCAACCGTAGGATTAATTGCTTTCGGATAAAAGGTTTCATCATCGGGCTGTCTTAGCTCAGAACTAATATTCTCAACATAAGTAATTTCATACGTATCATTACTCGGATCACCAAGAATCAGATTACCAAGCCAATAAGAAATCACTATCGATACTGCCGAAAGTAATACTACCAAAGCTATATCACTAGTTTTCATTATTTTGTTACCCCACTACCTTTCTTTTTACTACACGCCGTGGACGTATCGTCAGCGCAGATAACTTTTCTTTCCTTCACAATTTGTACAGGATCAGAATAATAGCTATCATAAGTCGCACTTAATTCAATCACCTGCTTATTATCAGCATCCGTAGACATACCTAAAGTAACGCTAGTAATATCAAAATTCCGAATTGAGCTTTCTATCGAATCCATAGCGTTCCTTACAGTCGTCGCACTATCCTTTAGATTGATACTAGTGGCTAAGCTTTTTAGCTGCAATGGCTGACCATTTTCGTCTACCATCTTACTACTACCGCCATAACCCGCCTCAGCGGTACTAATACCCTCAATATTAATCTCAGGATTTCTATACAGTAATAAATAGTTTAAGCTTGAGTTTGAAGCATCCTGGTTGCTAGTTGCTGGCAATGTATCCGAAATAACACGTAATGCTGAACAGGTTCTTGCAAGAGAAATATCCTCGATTGAATACTCTCCGGACTCATCTGTCGCTATTTTATTATTGCAAGATGCCGACCTTTTCTGACCAACTACTTCCAAGTTTTGGTTATTCGCAAGATCTCCTACGGATACCGACAGTGAACTTAAGCTTTTCTGGGTCTCTGTAAAGTTTTTAATAACAGTACTATTTTCGGTCTTCTTAACATTATTAAAGGAGATCTTCTTGAACATATATATTGTTCCTACAGCCGTGACACCCAAAAGTACAGAAGTTGCACAAACAGCCACCAACATATTCTTTTGGGCGCTGTCTATTTTTGCCCTTTTAGCAAGAGCAACACCCTTACCATTATTGCTATTCTTAGGCATATTAAGATTCCTCCCTTTGTACATCCCTAGCTTTTTCGGCAAACATATCGCGTACTTGGATATAGCTATCGGTTACATTCTGGCGACTTGGTCCAATAATTTGCATATGTTTGCTAGATGATAAGAACAGACGCGGGTCAAGAGTTAAATTCACTGAAAAGCTCAATACCATTTTATCTTCGGGACCCTTACCCCAACCAGAGTTCGATACAAATAGCCCATCTTCGCTCAATATTGAGCATTCAGAAATCGTTGCTTCCTCATCGAAGTTGCCCGAATCATCGTATTGCAAACATTGACTCTCGAAATAATACTTACCAGTATTACCCTCTTTGTTTTCCTCCGCCATCGAATCGTTACCGTTCTTGTATTCTTCACGGTCTCCTGCATTCTTATAAGTACGACGGATAATTACTTCTTCTACTTTCTTCTGATTCGTTTCTTTTTTCTTTTCTTCACTATCGTTGTCATTATT
>DEVX01000073.1:11339-13687 GCA_002363515.1 Candidatus Saccharibacteria bacterium UBA3225
GTTATCGTCATCATTACTTTTAGCAATCATATCGTTCTCGCATCCTGGAGAATAACGCAGATATCTACCATAGATATAGCCTTTTTCAACATATTCAGTAATACAGTAGGAAGGGATAGGTACATATTCGCCATCCTCATTCAAACGCATATAGCTACCATAATCAAAGTAGGTTAATTTCGTACTTTTCTTAAAGCTCTCAAGCGCATGGTAACCAATATTATTTCTAGCATAACCAATCGCATCAAATGTAATTAGATTTTGCGAAATGTCACCATTTAACTCACTGACTAAGACCGTGTCTTCGCTCTTTACGCCATCAGGCAAAATCACATCCAATAGACCAAATACGCGAGAAAACTTAATTTTATTATTGTTCAGTACGCCAACATTTTTCATCTGACTCTGAATCGTCAAAAGCTCATTTACGTTAGGATATTTCAAAACTGGAGTACCATAGCTTCCACAGCCAACTCCACTCCCGTCTGCCCTACAATTAATTTCGTTTTCCTGCGCCGAAATCTCGAGACTCTGCGTACCGATAAAACCTAACAGCAATAGAATCAGACCACCACAAGAAGCTGCAACAATCAAACAAATGAAGAAAATCAAGTTGCGTAGCTTCTGCTTCTTAAGTAGCTCCGATTTTACGTCTGGTACCAAACTAATCTCGTACATAACCTACCTCTTATTCGACCTTTCTGCTAAGCCTATCGCCACCGAGAACTCTGCCGCCACCTGAGAAAGCGCTTGCTGCTGCTGAGGAGTAACTCTAACCATTTGCCATGGATTTCCCTGGATGGTCTTAAATCCAGTTTTTGCTTCAATGTACTCTGACATAAATGGAATGATGCCTGCAAAACCAGACAGCACTACTCCACCGACATTAACATTCGGATATTTCGTTTGGAAGAAGCGAATAGACTTCGTTAACTCTGAAGCAAAATTCTCAAGAGTCTGATCCAAAGCTTTAAATACTTGTCCTTCTAGTTTATCTTGCGCTAAACCAAACTTCAAAATAAACTGGCGAGCCTGACTTTCTTTTACGTTCAGGGAGTTAGCAACGGTTCGGACCAATACCGATAAACCACCAGGCAACATACGCACCAAGCGTGGCGCTCCGTACACCATAGAAAGATCTGTAGAATCTTCTCCATAATCAATAATCAAAATTGCATCGGTTGTACCTGGAGGCGTTAAAGCTCTCGACATCGCAATCGGATCCGGCTCTTGTGCCACTAGGTTAAATCCGAAAGCTTCGACGCTTTCCATTCTCTCTTCTGCGTAAGCAATTGATGTTGAAGATAATAATACCTCTGTAATCTGCGGATCATTCGGGCTAGGTCCCAAAATCACGAAGTCAACTTTCGCATCATCTATAGGCATCGGTATATATTGATCAGCATGATATTTAATAATCTTTTCCATCGACTTGTTATCTTGAGTCGGAATCTCAATAATAGTCGAAAATGTTTTACTTGAAGGCATGCCAAGCGCGATATTCTTCGTTTTTATGCCAGCTTGTTCGGCCGCATTCTGAATTGTTTCCCCCAAACGGCGCTTTCCAGCATCGCTACTATCTTGTAGAATTGAACGACTTACTGGCACATAAGCAAAGCGCTGCAAAACCCATCCGTGCGAGTTGCCGGATAGTTGCACCATTCTCAGTGCGTCAGTACCGATATCGAGTGCGAAGAAGTCGCCCACACCGTAACCTAGACTCATACAAATAGTTTAGCATAAGCAACTTCTAAAACGCAAACGTTTTTGTGGCCAAAATCGTAAAACTTATACGTTAAATTTAAATTCAACTACATCGCCATCACGCATAATGTAGTCTTTACCTTCCGTGCGCATTAAACCTGCCTCACGAACGGCTTTTTCAGACCCCAATCGCACCAGGTCATCATATGAACAAATCGTTGCCGCAATAAAGCCCCGCTGAAAATCCGAATGAATCACGCCTGCCGCCTCTGGTGCCGTCGCACCTTTCTTTATCGTCCAGGCTCGCGTCTCTTTCTTGCCCGCCGTCAAGAAACTTTGCAATCCCAAGGTGTCGTATGCAACATGTACTAATTGAGTTAAGCCGTCTTCGTTTATTCCATAACTGTCCAGGAATTCTCTCTTATCTTCTGGCGACATATCTACCATTTCCGACTCCAATTTAGCGTTTACAAATACGCATTTTTGTGGCGCAACTAACTCAGATAATTCTTTCCTTTTAGCTTCGCTGCTCAATTCACTTTCATCCATATTAAACATATAGAAGACTGGCTTAGCCGACAGCAAATCCAATCCATCTATCGGAGCAATATGCGTCAAACCGGCCTTCAGATCCTCTAGTACCT
>DEVX01000073.1:13741-14196 GCA_002363515.1 Candidatus Saccharibacteria bacterium UBA3225
CTCGGCTTGCCCCGCCCTCTTAGCGGAGTCCTTATCGCCGCCACGAGCCTCTTTCTGCATTTTAGGCAACGCTTTTTCTAGCGTTTCTATATCCGCCAATGCCAACTCCGTCTCGACTGTATCAATATCGCGCTTCGGATTGGGACCGCCCGCCACGTGTGTAACATTTGCATCAGCAAAAGCCCGCACTACGTGACATATCACTTTACATTCACGAATATTCGCTAAAAACTTATTGCCCAATCCTTCACCCTTCGATGCGCCCGCAATTAAACCTGCAATATCCACAAACTCTACCGTTGCTGGCACTACCTTGTCCGAATCGTACATTTTCGCCAGCACACCCAATCTCTCATCTGACACCCCTACAATTCCCGTATTGGGCTCAATTGTCGCAAAAGGATAATTTGCCGCTAGTGCGCCCGCATTTGTAAGCGCATTAAAAAGCGTGCTCT
>DEVX01000076.1 GCA_002363515.1 Candidatus Saccharibacteria bacterium UBA3225
ATCATATAAAGGAAAACATAAGTATATTTGATTTTGAATTATCTGATGAAGATATGAAACAAATATATAATATTAATGAGAATAGAAGATACGAAAATTGGTAATATAAAAGTATCGGAAGATTAAGACGTTACGAGCGCGTAAGATACAATTTATAAGATAGAGATACCGAAAGATAGAATGGTATAATCTTATCATGAGCACTAGCGGGAAAAACTTATCACTCAAAGCATATATAGATGGAAAAGAAGCGTCCATAGAAATACCATA
Source organism: Candidatus Saccharibacteria bacterium UBA3225 (assembly GCA_002363515.1). GTDB lineage: Bacteria > Patescibacteriota > Saccharimonadia > Saccharimonadales > Saccharimonadaceae > UBA2834. The sequence continues at coordinate 271 of DEVX01000076.1, forward strand.
TGAATCTCTATTTGAATTATTCGAATTCAGAAAACAATACGAAGAATACGCAAAAGACGTCTCTACGCCAGTCGACTACCATGAACCAGAGCGCATAATTTACGATTCTGCTAAGCTTTTAGTAAAACATGGGGTTTGTTCCACTGAGCTACTTCAACGCCACTTTCGTATGGGATATGGCGAAGCAGCTTCAATAATTGATGAACTCGAGAATCTCGGCGTCATCACTCCAGTTATCGGAAACAAGCGATTCATCAAAGTCAAAAACGAAGAAGAATTATGTGACATTTTCAAAAAACAAATAGCATTAAACGTCATCCAGCTTAAAGATATGCGTTCGGCCATTGAGGTTATCTTAAAACGAAAAAGATGTACAACGACATTGGTTCAAAAGAGTTTGGACTGGGGGTATGGACATACACAAACCACAATACTGAATCTGGAGATAATAGGAGTAGTTTCACCCAGAATCGAAGGAAAAATCGAACGAGATATTTTAATAAAAAATCTCGCAGAATATGACAAAATGATAGAGCAATTGCAACTATCTAAATAAATATGCCGACAAGAAAAAGGAATTGAATATGGAAGATATTAAATTAAATGACCTACTCCAATTAACGAGGGAAGAAATAGATAAAACTAAAATTCGTTTCATGGTGCCGAATGATGGAATCAATTTTAACCCAAACACCGACGCAGAAGATCCCAAAAAGCAGGATAAAGTTAACTTGGAAGCATTGGTCTACAATCGCAAAAAATCCATGTCATTTACGAGGGGAGTAATTGCAATAGGCTTCATTCGTATTCATGACAATTATTGGCTCATGACCGGAATTGTCAAAGTCGTAAAAGATAATAGCCTAGCTCAGCCAGCGACAGCCGAATACTTGACTAAGAAATATAATTTTAGATTGGTCGTAAGATTCCATAAGAACTTTCAGAATGGCATCGTTCTAGCCAAGAACATTATTGACGAACTTGAGGTCATTGAAGTCTGGGACCCAAACAAAACCCTGAACGACAAAACCTTCCCGGGATACAAGAATATATCCGTAAGTTACCACGACTTGAAGAAAAAGCTAGAATCCCCAGAATGGCGCACAGCCTTAAGTTGCCGTAAGGGTGTTTATCTAATCACGGACCGGTCGACCGGCAAGCTCTATGTCGGCTCTGCATATGGAGTAAACGGCATTCTTGGCCGCTGGGAAACATACATTAAAAGCGGCTACGATAAGAACGAAGTCGAAAACGGCAAATATCCGAACAAAAAGCTACAGGAGCTAGTAAACGAAAAAGGCCTCTCGTATATTCAAGATAATTTCCATTATTCTATCCTCGAAACCTTTACCGACGATGTTTCCGATGAATACATAATCGGCAGAGAATCATGGTGGAAAGAAGCCCTACGTAGCAGGGAATTCGGATATAACGCCAACTAAAAACTAATCTTTCTTATGCCTGCAAAATCTCCTCTCTCTAGCTAAAAACTAGACAAAAGGAGAGTTCAAATTTGAAACGTAGCCCTGAAACTAAAAGACACTCGCCAAGACGATTATGCAAATGTACTCCGAATGGTATAAGCCGCAGAAATCGGGAAACTTTAAATGGCCTAGACCAGGTTCTAGATATTAATAGTATAATTAGAGACAGTAAATGAATATTAAAGAAGCACTGGTTATCTTGAATTCTTTCGACAATGACACTCTTTTGGGGCAACCCGAAAGCAATTTTAACTATTGCGACAGAGTGGTTCCGTATTGCGAATGGGAAGATAAAGACAAAATCGTATTCACGATTGCATATATCCCCAATAACTATAATGGAAGGATCACAAGCAAAATAGCCGAAAAATATTTTTCGGAAACATGGGTAGTAGATAAGAAAACAAAATGGGCTGAGCCCTGATATGAATAAATACTAAAATTAGGCGGTAATATTGGATGTTCAATGAAAAGAAAGCACGAGAGATAGTCGAGAAATCGATACGCCAACATGAGAAGAATAGCGAAGGGCGTGCCGAATACCGGTTTAAGCGATTCGTTAAATATGAAGGTAATCTATGCGCCGAAGTCTATTGCCTCCACGAAGGCGAGAATCCGACCGAAGAGAATGTTGAGCTATGGGGCATTGACTTCGAGATGGGAGACTCTGGCCTTATATGCGAATAACCGAGATAGCATAAAAAATAATCTGTAATTTTGGACTTTTCCAAGTTCAAAGTTACAGATTTCCGAGATGTCTAAATTTGGTGGACCTATCGGAAACCTATTCGAACAATTATTCAATAATTCGAGAGTATGTCAAGGAATACAGGCCCACCCCTGTAAAAACGTCAATCGATCCAAACGTAACCGATTTGTCATACAGTCCTAATTCTACAGTAAAAGTAATCAAGCAACAACAAAAAACGCTCTCGGAGGCGGAAACTCGAACTATTATCCTCAAATATCAGCAAGGAGAATCGACCTACAAACTCGCAAAGGAATTTGGTTGCCATAGATACACTATTAGCAAAGCGCTCAAGGATAACGGCATTGAAGTTACGAACCAATGCGCCAAGAAGAAAGTCCTCGCCGAGATGATTATGCAGATGTACTCAGAATGGTATAAACCACAGGAAATCGGGGAAGCGCTCGGAGTAAGCGCAGATACCGTCAGACGTATTCTTAAACAAAACAATGTCTATATCCGGAAGAGCTGGGAATATCCGAGGGAATAAGGTGATATACTGAACTCATGAACGATAAGAATAAAGTATCAAACATCAAGTAAATGAATACGCAAGAACTTTTGCAAAACATGGTTTACGACATTGATCAAATTAGAGGCTATGTTCGTTTTATGGCGCTACTAGTACTATTCCAACTATGTTTAGGTATTATTATTGGAATCTGGATAGGAACGCAGCTGGCCGCCATATAATTACAGGCAACTAAGCTCTGAAGTTATTCCCGCAATCGCAGCAATAGTATATTTTTGAGTTATTCTGAATAATGCGCTTGGGTGGATCGGGCAGGCTGCGGGACTGACAAGCCTCAAGCTGGATCGCCTGGATCTGTCTGAGAGCCAAATCAACTTTTTGGAGGGATTGACGGATCTGAGGTACCTGTCGGCCAGAGATTGCGGGCTGACAGATATCTCGGTGCTCTCTGACATAAAGACGCTGGAGTATATTCTGCTCGGCTTTAACGAGATCACGAACGTCCCTCCGCAACTCGGTGCGAATGCGGAAGGACGAGGTATCTATTGCCTGGATCTTGCACAGAATAAGGTGTCTGATATAACACCGCTTATGACAAATTGTAACTGCTATGACCTGGTACTCGTTGGAAATCCGATCACAAAGTACAGCACAGAAAAAGAAAATTGCTTGTTAGGCCGCATCTGGATCGATTATTTTGATGGGATTGAGAATGCCGATCTGAGGCCGCTTGACTTCATGTCCGTTGTCGGCTGCCCCAGAAAGGTGATGCAGCCCCTTTCAGAAAAATACTTTACCGTAAAGTTTAATACAAGGGCGGAGCAGCTGGAGCTGATGAAATCCACTATCAGCAGCTATACGAACTACGACGGATTCGAGGAGGAGTTCCTTGCGATTCCCGAGCCTTAGGGTCAGAGATAGCGCCCTGTAACGCTCCGCGCATTGCTCATGATTTCATCTGGTGTACCGGTGGCCACGATTCGTCCTCCATTCTGGCCGCCGCCCGGTCCCATGTCTACGATATAGTCCGCGCTGCGGATCACGTCCAGATCGTG
>DEVX01000067.1 GCA_002363515.1 Candidatus Saccharibacteria bacterium UBA3225
GCAATGAATGGGCGCATTTGGGCCGAGAGTGAAGCGGGCAAAGGAACACGCTTTATCATGCTCTTCCCGCGAATTTCCGAAGATACTTATCGGCAGCAAAGATTCTACATTGATAATCAGCAAGCGCAAAGCCGTGAAAATGTAGATTTTTAAGCTTAAATGGAATATAATAAGCCTTAGTATGGCCAAAATTATGTTAGTAGAGGACGATAAGTCCTTACAAGAAATCTATAGCATCAGGTTGGTCGCCGAAGGATACGATATCGCTAGGGCGGATGATGGCGAGGAAGCTCTCGCTAAGGCCGTCCAGGAAAAACCAGATCTCATCATTGCAGACGTAATGATGCCTAAAATTTCTGGTTTCGACATGTTAGACATTCTTCGTTCTCAGCCTGAAACTCAAAATATTAAAGTAATTATGATGACGGCGCTCTCTAGCGACGATCAGCGGCAGCGCGGCGAAATGCTCGGAGCGGAACGTTATCTTGTAAAATCGCAAGTCGGTATCGAAGATGTCATCAATGCGGTGCACGAAGTGCTCGGAGATGCTCCGAATACGAACGCAAAAGCAAATATGCAGACTGCTTCGAATATTTCTACGGCTACACCCGCGCCTGCAGCTCCAGCACAGGCAGCCTCAATACCAGACCCAAATGCCGCCGCAGCTTCATTAGCAGCCGTTCCAACGACTCCAACTACAACGATTCAGCCAACAAACCCTGCCGCTGGACCAGCGCCAATGCCGCAACAGGTACAGCAACCAACGCCCCAAGCCCCAAACGGAGGAGTTCCGGCAAATTTTAATCAAGCCCCTATTGCTATGCCGGGCGCGATTCCTGCCATGCAGAGCATGGCGAATCAGGCAATAGGGGCAACACCAATGCCCATGGCTCAAGCGGCTACGCAAATAGCAAATCCGATGGCTGGAGTAGCGCAAGCGCCCGCGGCACAAATAGCCCAGACAACAACATCAGTGCAAGCTGCGGTGCCGCAAGCACCCCAACAAACAATGCCACCTACAAATTTTACGGTCGCAGCTCCGCCAATCCCGCAACTTGCGCCAAACGCGCCAATTCCGACGGTGCCGTTACCGATGCCGCCAATTCCGCCACAGCTCTTACAGCAATATATGCAACAAGGTAGCGTCCTACAGACGCCTGACCGCGTGTTGCCGAATGCGCAACTATCTGCAGCGATTCAGGCAGCAGGAGCCACTGCGCGAATGCGAAACGAGCAAAAACAAGAGCCAGCCGAACATAAAACAGCAGGTGGCGAACGTATTATTCAACCAATCCACGATCCCAATATGGATGCCATGCGTGAACAGATGCAGAAACGGATGGCCGATATTCTGGGCGAAGACGCAGACGCGGACGCGAATCCTACCATGATTACCACAAAAACCGCAAAGAGAGTTGCGGCCGAACCAATGAAAGTGCCAACTGCCGAACAAGCGGCATCAAAGGTACCAGAGGCTGGTCTACCGCCAGAAACACAGCAATCACCTGTCGAGCAAGCGAAAAAAGTAAACCTATCCCCAGATACAAGCAAGCAACAAGATTTAGTCAAGGCACAATTAAAGGCTCAGCCGGTCGAAAACGATTCGGAGACCACCGGTTCTCCTCAGGTGACCGCCGAAGCTAACACTGCCCCACAAGAGCAGAAAGACGAGGCGAAGGCTCAGAACGGCGCCGAAAAGCCAAAACAAGAAGCCCCCGCCAATAACGATGGCGAATTAAGTACTACAAAAACCGATGGCTCGCCAGAGGAGGTGGTAGTAGCGATTCAACCAGGATACATTACACAACTCGAGGACGAACTCGCTGAAGACAGCCGAAATGACGCAAAAAAAAGTATGGCTGAGCGTATGGCAAACGAATTAAAAGACGATGAAATTACATTGGTAGCTAAGCAAAAAGCCGAAACGGCCCCCAGTACGCCAATCGAAGAAAAAATCATTGTCCCAGGAGAACAGAAGCTAGTCCAATCCATGGCAAATAGCCCAAATTTCCAAAGCGCCATAAGCTCTGAGGAGATAGAAGACCAAAACGCCGTAGCCTCAACCTCGCAATTGACTCCTCTGCAACCGGGATTATAGTAATTATTATCTAAATGGCCGAACAAAGACTCAATAAATATCTTGCAACAAATTTCGGCGTATCTCGGCGCGAAGCGGATTTTTTGATAGAAAAAGGTAGGGTAACGCTAAACGATAAGGTAGCAACAATTGGCCAACGCGTCGACGACGATGATGTAGTAAAAGTTGACGGGAAGAAAGTAAAAAAGCAAAAATTAAGCTATCTGGCTCTAAACAAGCCCGCCGGATACGTATGCAGTCGCAAGCGCCAAGGTAGCACCCCAACAATATACGAACTACTTCCTCCCGAATTAAAAAGCTTCAAGAGCGTAGGAAGGCTCGATAAAGATTCTTCTGGACTAATTATATTAACTAATGACGGCGATTTCGCTTTCGAGATGACGCACCCGAAATTTTATAAAACAAAGAAATATACCGTTACCCTAGATCGCGAATTGGCGCCGCTACATCAACAAATGATTGCCGATTATGGCATTAAGCTGAACGATGGCGTAAGTAAAATGGAGCTCGAGCGTCTAGACGATAGTCGAACAAAATGGGACATAACGTTGCACGAAGGCCGCAACCGTCAGATACGTCGCACTTTTGACGCTCTGGGTTATAAAGTAGTTAGTTTGCACCGCTACCAATTTGACAATTATTCTCTATCTGGATTAAAATCCGGCCAATGGATTGAAGTGCCAAAAAAATAACACCGCATCGGTGTTATTTTTTTAAATTAATTCCTCAAAAGGCGCGCCAATTTAGCGCGAAAGCTATTGCTGTCAGTCCCGACTAAAGTATCAATGCCGACTCTTAACAGCCCCATGGCGGTTACAAAAGTATGATCGAGTTCCCGGTCGGTATCGTTAATAATTCCCGCCACATCATTCGGATCAATCAGTGAAACAATTGGGCGACGCGAGAATGGTAAGCCTTTATACCAGTCACCGGTAGCCAGTGTCTCTGGAATTTCCGCCAAGCTTGCACCACCACCACAAAGCAGAATCTGTCCAGGCATCGTTTCGACCTGATCGAATTCTTCAAGAGCCAACTCGACACCAGATTGCCAAACCTCTAGGTTACGTGCGATTGCTAAGTCGAATTTGTGTCGCACTTCCGGCTTCATATTGGGGCTATCGGCAAGTAGCTTGAGCTTTTCGGCATCATCAAAACTGAGACCAAGCCTATTTGCGATCTGATTCGTAAAAGAGCGCCCACCGATTGAGAACATTTTTGTGCCCTCAACACCGCCATCGTCAACGATCGCAATATCAGTAGTGCCACCGCCAACGTCCATTACGATGCCAGAAAAGCTTGAATCGATATCGTCACCCAGACACGCACGACAGACCGCAAATGGCTCTACAGCTACTGTTACTAAATCTAGCTGCAACTCATCACAAACACGTTCAATGGCCGAAATATGCACAAGCGGCGCGAAAGCGGTATATATCTGTACAACAACATCTTTACCCTTAAAACCGATTGGATTAGCGACTTTATAGCCATCGATTCGCAACGACACAAGGGCTGAGTTTATGAGGCGAACTTCAACGTCAGGATTATTAGTCTCGACTGCCACCTCACGGCGCGCACGTTCGCCGGCCTTCTGTTGAACCTTTTTGATGATTTGGTTCATTTCTTCCTCGGTAATTGGCTTTGTGGCGTCAGAGCGACGGTATTTAATAGAGGCTGTATTACCTTTTATTAATTCCCCTGCAATGCCAACAACCACTTCCTTCGCGCGGACTCCCGCCATTTTTTCGGCTTTATAAAGCGCCTCTTCGCACGTCTTTACGACGCCCGGAATGTCTGCAATAGCCCCAGAAAAGATATTGGTTGGCGCCTCGTGCGCCTTGCCAACTCCGACAATATGAATGCCATTTCTGCCCTTTTTCGCGATTAACGCCTTGACGAACTCGGTGCCTATATCGAGTGCCAAAAGATAGTCGTCGGGGTCTTTCGGACGTTTAGACTTCTTTTTATCGTTATGGTTGCGAGATAAAAGGCTCATGGCTACATTATAACACTATTAGGTGCACGACTCGAATAATGAGGCGAGCGATACGATTAAAGTTAATCCAAAATACCAAAAAGCCTTTATTAAAATACTCAAGAAATTCGGCTTTGACTACACTGGCACAAAAAAATGAGCCAACAAGACAAAGCATCTCATTAGCTCATTTATGTTTTTATTCAACTATGGCTTTAATACGGCGAACGCCCGCAGAGCTAGACTCTTCTTTTTTAATTTTGAAATGGCCAATAACACCGGTATGTTCGACGTGAGGGCCACCGCAGACCTCACGAGAAACTGGATGGTCAAAATCGCCAATCGTGTAAACCGTAAGTTTCTCTGGAT
>DEVX01000003.1 GCA_002363515.1 Candidatus Saccharibacteria bacterium UBA3225
TTCGGCAACATTTTTTGCTTGCTTTTGTTCCGATAAACGTATAAAATAGTACTTATGGATAATACTGCGGTGCTCACTTCAATAGAAATAGCTAAAAAATGGGAGCTATCTCCAAGGCGAGTATCGGTTCTTTGTGCAGAGGGCAGAATTAGTGGAGCGATAAAAAAAGGAAAAACTTGGCTAATCCCTGCATTTTCTGAAAAACCTACTGATTTAAGACGGAAAGAAGAAACAGTTACAATTACCCCTGAAAAAACCATAGATATTCAAAATCGACGTTTTCTAGGCAATAAATATAAACTACTAGATTTTATAGATGAGACCATAACAAAGTACTGCCCAGACACAAAGTCAATCTTGGATATTTTTGCAGGAACCGGTGTCGTGGCAAAACATTTTTCAGACAGAATGGACGTAATTACGAACGACATTCTATATAGCAATTACATATCGCATGTTGCCTTTATGTCTCATGAACACGCGGATGTACTCAAATTAAAAACAATCGCAAATGAATTCAATAATGTGGATATTAAGGAAATACCGGAAAACTATATGTCGCAAACGTTTGGCGATACGTATTTCTCGCACGATGATTGCAAAAAAATTGGTTTCATTCGCGACAGAATAGAAGAATACAAAAACAGCAACATGATAAACGATCGTGAACGTGCAATCCTAATTACATCTCTCTTATATTCCATGGATAAAATAGCAAATACTTGTGGCCACTATGACGCCTTTATTAAGGGCGCGCATTTTGATAAGCAATTCGATTATAAGTTGATAAAAATTACTAATGAATTTAGCAATTCAGCAAGTTTTTATCGGGGAGACGCAAACAAGATTATCAAAGAAATCGATTTTCCATTTGTCGACTGCGTCTATTGCGATCCGCCATATAATAGCCGCAATTATAGCGATCTATATCACGTCTTAGAGAACGTTGCTGAGTGGAAGAAGCCGGACGTAGAGGGCGTGGCTAGAAAAATGGATCGTACAAATATTAAAAGCGAATATTGCAGTAAAAGTGCCGCAAAAGCTTTTGAAGATTTAGTCTTAAACCTGAAATGCAAATATATAGTCTTATCCTACAATAATACCGGAGATAAAGCGGACGGAAGAAGCAATGCGCGTATATCGGACGAAGATATAATTCGCATACTTAAAATGCGCGGCAAGGTAAACATCTATTCAAAGAAGTACAAAGCTTTTACTACTGGAAAATCCAATAATAATACAAATGAGGAAAGGCTGTTTGTTTGCGTAGTCAAAGATCCTCTTTGGGTAACGGCGAAAAAGACATTCACCAAATCGCCATTAAACTATACTGGCGGAAAGACTAAACTATTACCGCAAATATCAGAATTATTTCCCAAAAAGATAAACACGTTCGTCGATTTGTTTTGCGGTGGTGGAAATGTTGGAGTAAACATACTCTCTAAGCGCACGATATATAATGACCTAAATAAAGACGTTATAAAGCTATTAGATTTCTTCAAGAACAATAGTTTTGAAACGATCGACAACCAAATATCAAAGATAATTACAGATTATTCTCTTTCTGATTCTGAAGCATACGGCTACGAGTATTATGATTGCAACAGCTCTGATGGTCTAGGAAAGTATAATAAGGCTGCATTCCAAAAACTACGCAAAGATTTTAATGATAGCAACCGCGACAATCCAGCTATGCTGTTCGCTCTAATAATCTATGGTTTTAATAATCAAATCAGGTTCAATAATAAGGGCGAATACAATTTACCCGTAGGCAAAAGAGACTACAATAGGAGTACTAAATATAACCTTGCGAGTTTCTGCCGAGATTTAGCGAGTCAAGACTCCGTTATCCTCAATACAGATTTCAGAAACTTCGATATCTCGACATTAAATGGCGACGATATGATTTATTGCGATCCGCCGTACCTAATTACGACAGCCACATACAACGAAAAGGACGGATGGAATACGAACGACGAAAAGGACTTGCTAGATTTCCTAACGCGCGTCGATAAACAAGGGATTAAATTTGCCCTATCGAATGTCTTAGAACACAAAGGCCAACGCAACGAGTTGTTAGACAATTGGGCTAAGCAATATAAAGTTCATAATCTAAACTTTTCATATAACAATTCAAACTATCACAGCACAGCGAGTAGCCATAAAACTCAAGAGGTGCTGATTACAAATTATTAGATTCATAGTATAATAGAAGCATGCGAAAGCCGTGGTCTATAACAACTACAGTACGAAATCCGCTAAGAATTAAGGATTTTCTTAAAGCTGCCGCAGAATTATGCGAAAGACCATGGAATAAAGATACACAAAAAGAATATCAGAAACTACTAATCCAAAAACGCCTATATGGTTTTGACAGCGTGCAATTCTACAATGGCCTGCCTGCAGAGATTACATCGTTAATTGATGACACTGACGCAGAAATATCGATGGAGACTATCGACGAGATTCTAAGAATTAAGAATTATGCTGATTTTGACATGCGTGGCCGCCAATCAATGAATCCACTTACAAAATTTGGTTTTATTAGAATAGATGACGACACGAAGATCATCAGCTTGACTGATTCGGGGCGCGAATTGCTAGATACTGACGACAACGAAATTGGAAAAGTGTTGCTAAGGAGTTTCCTCAAATGGCAGATCCCGAATCCTGCAAGCAGAGACTATCCAGAAGAAGATGGATATTCGGGAATTCCTTTTGTTTTAGCTCTCAGATTAATATCTCGCGTAAATGAGCTCGAAGAAGCTCGTGGAAATAATGGGGTTGGACTACAGAAGCGCGAATTTGCTTTGTTTGCTACTACCCTTACAAATTATGCAGAAATAGATTCATATGCGAATATGATTATCGAACTTCGCGATTTACAAAATGGCCATGATAAGCAAGAAAGAAAAACGATTCGCGACAATTACAGATTAAAGTTCGCCAGAGATTATCTGAACACTACCGATTCATCTACAATAAATAAGTTCCTAAAGAACTTGAATGATTATGGTGATAATGCAATCCGCTATTTTCGTTTGACTAACTTTATTCGTATACGTGGCGGCGGTTTTTACGTGGATATAGAACCAAGCAGATCGACAGAAATTAACGCGCTTTTTGAGTCTGAATGGTATAAGCCAAAAGAATTTACAGACAAAAACACATATCTTGATTATCTTTGCTCAGACACCGAACCACAATATCCATGGGAAACAGAAGAAAAGCTTCGTGAAATTGCGAATACAATACAAGAGGATGTAATAAGGCTAGGACGCGAAGAAAATGAAACGATAGCTCCAATTCCGCTTGATAATTCTTCTTCTGAGGAACTTAAGACAACAATCGAAAACTTAAGGAAGCGTCGAAACGAACTGAGGAACAAAAGCGATCATGACAAAGCTCAACCTGCTGAGTTTATCGCAGAATGTATTAAGCAATTTGATGATATTTATACAAACGACGAAAAGAGTCGCGCACTCATGCTCGAGTATTTATCTACCATGGGGTTGCACGCATTTAATGACGCGATATCCGTAAAACCCAACTATCCTATTGGCGATGATAATGAGCCTACTTCAACCGCTCCTGGTGGAGTTCCTGATATTGAATGCGTTTACAGTTCGTTTGGCATGGTATGCGAAGTGACCATGTTGAAAAATAGAAGCCAGTGGTTTAACGAGGGACAACCAGTAATGAGACACCTCAGAGATTTCGAGGCGTCGCACGCTAATTCATATTGTCTCTTTATTGCGCCATCAATTCATACAGACACCGCTGAGACATTCTATATTGCGAATAACTTTGGGTATAAAGGCCAAAAACAAAAGATCGCGCCAATTACGATTTCTCAGTTTGTCGGCATGTTGCATACACTGAAGCAAATGCGCGAAAATGGTAAAATCTTCCACAACTCTGACATGAAAGAATTGTTAGATAAAATCGTTGATGAATCTGCGACCGGAAATGACTCCGAAAGATGGATAGCGAATATTCCTCAAATCGTTGTAGACTGGCAGAATTCACTGCTGAATAGATAAAAAGATATCGAGCGCTTCAGCAACTCCGCATTCTGGGCAAATATTGGTCTTATTGTCCTTGCGCGATAATGCAGGATACCCAATATAATACTTGCCACATTTCTGGCATTTGTGGCGCTTTTGAACGGCCTTTGAATCATTAGTAGATAACTTACTCATATAAACTCCTTAGCCCTTGCGAGACGTCTTGGCTTCAATAAAGAACGCACCTATGTGGCTAGGTTTTTGTTAACGAAAAAATTGCGGATACTCTCGCAAGGTCTTTGTATTTAACCTTACTTGTGGAAAACTTTCAAGTCTGCTAAAACGCTTATGCTTGCTCATTTAACCATGAGTAGTATAATTGGAACTAGTTAAATTGCGGCACCTAAATGGGTGTCTTTTTTAACTTCAACCTTGGTGGGGAGTGTGCTCGGTGGGGAGCGCACTCGGTGGGAAGCACCGCTCGTTATCTGAGCTACAAGTACATTAGAAAGGCTATCAATGCCTAGAACCTACAAGAAAGCACAGAAGCATAAAGATAGCTTTCTGTGTTCAAACGAGATCATAATCTCCACCAAAGAAGCGCGCAAACTTCTCGGCAAGGCCGACTCTGATAAAATCTCAGATCTGGAACTTGCCTACTTTATCGGACTAATGCACCGTATCGCTAGTGACCTTATTGATATAAAAATAGTCCATTCTGGCGAAAAGGTGGTATAGTATGTTGTTAATGAATGACGGAGTGAAACGCGTAGCGTTCGGTTACACACGCGTCTCGACGGAAGAACAAACTTTCGGCGCTTCCTTGGAAAACCAAAGAATTGCAATACAAAAATATGCAAACCAAAATAATATCGAAATTATCGGCTGGTATACCGACGCCGGTATCTCCGCAAAGACCGCACACCGCCCAGAACTCCAAAAGATGTTGGCAGATATCGCCAAACGCAAAGGGCGCATAGATCATGTCGTAGTTTATAATGTTTCGCGTATTTCTCGCGACATGACATCATTCTTCAACGATATTGGCTTTATTTTGGCCAAATGCGGCGTTACGTTAAGATCTACGCAGGAAGTAATCGACGAGTCACCAACCGGCCGCTTTATGCTTAATATCGCCTTATCCGTCCACCAATTAGATAACGATATTAAATCAAAGACTGTTAAAGATGATATGGCATTACTTGCTAGCTATGGCTGGTGGATGTCGCAAGCGCCAATCGGACTTAAGCTAAAACCAATAGTTACTGGTGAACTGACGAACGACGGTAAAAAGAAACACCATAATACGCTAGAAATAGACGAGACAAACGACGCCGGCAAGAAGATCCAGTTCCTACTGAATCGCTTTTCCGAGGGCGATATTGCGCCTATGGAACTAGTAAACCTAGCACACAAAATGGGCGTTAATGGCAAGAACGGCAAACCTATCACGCTGAATACCATGCTAGGTATCCTGCGCCAATCCGTTTACGCCGGATATAACACGTCTAAGAAACTTCTAGACGGCAAGCCGACCAAGATTAAGGACTTTGACGGCCTTATCGATATTGATACCTACAATAAGAACCAACGTATATTAAGCGGCAACCACTGCCCACTTGTACCGAGCAATAGCGAACTATATCCATTACGCAAGCTATTAATCTGCGAGGACTGCGGAACATTAATACGTTCTAGTGCGCCAAGAAGCGGAAGTGGCAAGGCGTCTCCGCGCTATCATTGCACGACAAAAGGCCATGGTTCAATTCCGATCGAGGAAATGCACCAGTTATTTGTAGACTTCCTAGAAGAAATCACGCCTAGCGAGGGCGTCATTAAGCTATTCAAGGAGATCGTGAAGCGAACGGCCGCTAAGAAGCTCGGCGATACGACACGCGAGCTAGCTAAGTGTCGCGAAGCGATATCGGATATCGACAAGAAGCTTATTGAAGCAGTAGACGCTATGTTAGAGGGTAGAATAGGCATAGACGAAAAGAACCGCTACTCCGAAGCGCTAGAAACTAAAAGACAAGACCTGCGACGAGAAATTGATAAATTGGAACAAAACCAAGACCTAAACGAAACCACGATCGACTACGTGTGCAACTTTATGACCAAGCCGGCCAAACTCTGGAAAGACGCCGACCTCGAGACGAAGCAGGCGTTCCAAAAAATGCTGTTTCCAAAAGGCCTACACTTCGATATCAAGAACAAAATTTTTGGAACGGACGATTTAAGCCCACTCTTCTCCGTTATAGACAACAAAAAAGAGTCCTGCGATGGCAGCAACTCCGAAATGGTGATCTCGGCGGGAGTCGAACCCGCGTTGTCGGGATGAAAACCCGATGTACTAACCGTTATACTACGAGACCGTGGAATAATTATATCAAATTATTCTAAAAATCGCAAGAATATGTATATTCGGTGCGATAGGATGTTTTAGAATAAGGTGGCTCTGGATAAAATTTGACATAGGTACTGTCTTCGTCGCAATATTTTTTGAGAAGAGGAGCAAATTCGGCGTTCTTTTGATAGTCGTGAAGAAGAATCTGGCGAAGTGTAATGGCGGTGAGCCCTTTGTTTTCGTATTTTTGCATGAAATTTGCTAATTCTTCTGATGAAAAATTATTAAAATCAAAATTTTGATACAGATAATTTTCATAATAGTCGGAAGATAATTCGGAAATCTTGGCTTTAACAGTGTTTTCGGGTTTAAATAATAAGGCAAAAATACTCATTGCAATAACTATAAACATGCTTGCGATAATGACAATTAAAACAACTATTTGTGGTGTCGTTAAACGATGTCTTTTTGTGGCCATGTTATTATCTTACCATAAGTTTAATAATATGGTAAGATAATAGCATGAGCAAACTTTTTAAAAGAACAAAAATATTGGCGACGATTGGACCAGCGACTAACTCGGCTGAAAAAATAGAAGCAGTAATTATGGCAGGAGCGAATGGCTGTCGGCTAAATTGTTCGCATGGGTCGAATGAGGAACGCGATCAGCAGATAAAATGGATTAGGGAGGCAGCAGCAAAAAAAGGGCGTTCGGTAGCAATTCTACAAGATTTACAAGGACCAAAAATTAGATTAGGTTTTATAAAAAATAACCATTTAGATTTAAAGAGTGGTGACGAGCTAATTTTAGAGTCTAAAGATTTTGACCATGATGGCGGAATGACGGTTCCAGTACAATTTAATTTGGCAGAAAAGGTCAGAATAGGTGAGCCGCTATCTATGTTTGATGGCAAGATTAAAGGTGAAATAATTCAAATTGTTTCTGATACCGCAATCAAAATCAAAATTCTGAACGATGGTTTTATTATGTCACGTAAGGGTCTTAATTTGCCAGAAACAGATTTTGGTGGTGATATTTTAACGCCAAAAGATTTGGCGGATATTGAGTATGGCGCAAGTGCGGATTATGATTATGTTTCACTATCGTTTGTGCAATCAGCTAGTGATGTTTTAAAATTGAAGCAACTATTATTGTCTTATGGTTCGACGGCGAAAGTAATAGCAAAAATTGAGACTAAAAAAGCAATTGAAAGTGAAGAAAATCTTGAGGCGATTGTG